>DHAI01000001.1:17027-18952 GCA_002397355.1 Ruminococcaceae bacterium UBA4958
TGGTCGGCACCCGCAATGTGGAACAGCAGTGCGCTCTGATAGACGACTTCGAAGCAGTTGGGGGTACTTCAGCAGCGCCTTTTCGGCCGTTTCCCTGCCCTCGCCGTATTTTTTGGCCGGACACAGCTCCTTGATCCGCGCGGCGGCCTGTCCCATGCTCATGCTTTTCCAATCGTAGCCCAGCAGCACGTCGACGGAGATTTCGAAAAGGTCCGCCAGCTTTACGATCATGGCGCGGTCGGTGTTCGACAGGCAGGCTTCCCATTTGGAAACGGCCCCGACGGTGACGCCGACGGCTTCGGCGAGCTGCTCCTGGGTAAGCCCGGCGGCTTTGCGGAAAGAGCGAATGTTCTCGGCAATTCTGATTTTCATGCTTTCACCTTCTGCAGACGATTGTAGCATCCCATCGCGCCGGGGAGAAGATAACGGTTGGCAAAACAGGAAAGAAATAATTTTACTGTTGGTAGAATTTCCAGGCGCCCGGCTCTTTCCCGGACTTCTTTGGCCGGTTGCGCGGATCGCGCCCCGATGGATTGCAATAAATAATACCGTGCTTTATATAGTATACTGTCATACCCGTCTTGTCAAGAAAAATTTCGGATTTGATTTCCGAGGGACCGGCGGGTTGCACGCGGTAGCTTTTTCCCGGCGTCTCTGGTATACTGAAGGGCAGAATCCGGCGGGACGGCGGGGCGGAATCACAGAAGCCCCGGAGCGTTTGCGACCGGTATATTTCCCCGGAATCCGGCGAAAGACCGCCGTCCGGATTTCCGGGAGATGGGAGCGGAAACATGGAAAAGCTGCCGCCGATCGAAAAAGTCTATGAGGCCTATACCGCCATTGCGGACCGCCGCGTCGCTTTCCGGGGGGACGCGGCGTCCGTGAAGTCCTCCGACGGAGCCCGGCAATACACCGTGGCTTGGGAAGGGAACCGCTATTCTTCCGACGACAACGCCACCTTTTGGCAGGGGTACGCCGGTTACCCGGTGCTTGCCGTTCTCATGCTGCAGGGGAAACTCCCGCTCGACAGAACGGCCCTTCCGTTCCTTTCGGGGATAAACTGGAATGCGCTGAACCGGAAGAACAGGCGAAATTACGCCGCGGCTTTCGCCGAGGCGACGGCGGGCTGCACGGACGGGGAACGGCGTCGTCTCCGGGATTCCGCCGCCGAAGTGCTCGCCGCGCTGCGGGAGCTTGACATCGTCGTCGGGCGGGCGAAAAAGCAACGGCCGGGACAAAAATAAGCGCCCCGGCGGGCCGGCCGGGGCGGCCCCGGAAAGGGGACCGGAGCCGGCGGCAGGTTGCGGAGCGCGCTGGAAAGGCGATTTTTACTTCTTTTCGAGGACGAGCACCTGGTAGGGGGAAAGCTCTATTTTCCCGGAATATTCCTTTCCGGTCAGGATATCGGTCATTCTGCCGGGAATTTCACAGAAAGCCGGCGCGTGCGCCGTCTCCAGGAGGACCAGGCCCTCGCGCTCTTTGCCCTTGCGTGGGACGACGGTGATCTGTCCGGCGGTGCGCAGGCGGAAAGCGCCGCTCAGATGCAGCGCGTATTCGACGATCCGCTTGAGGTCGCTTTCGCAGGGGAAGGTGCCCATCAGGATGACGGCGCCCTTACCGACTTTCCGTACGGCGACGACGGACTTCCCGATGACCGCGCTGTGGCCGCCCGTCACCGTGACGAGGGGTTCCCCGGCGTTCTCGTAAAGCTGGTACCACTCGTTTCCGTGGAACTTCGTCCCGTCGCTCCAGCGGGATTCGATCATGCCGTCCCGGTCCGGAATGCAGTAGCGGAGCGTCGCGCCGGTCAGCTCTTCCAGAAAGCCCGTTTCGCGGTCGGTGTAGTGCGCGCCGATGGAGTTGCGCAGGTCCGTCATGGGACCGACGAGCCAGACGCCCCCGTCCCGGACCCACTGGGCGACGTG
>DHAI01000001.1:19169-27567 GCA_002397355.1 Ruminococcaceae bacterium UBA4958
GAAAGGTCGTTTCCGGCGCCGATCACGTCCACGCGGGTCC
The DNA here is from genome assembly GCA_002397355.1 of Ruminococcaceae bacterium UBA4958. GTDB lineage: Bacteria > Bacillota > Clostridia > Oscillospirales > Acutalibacteraceae > Thermocaproicibacter. The sequence continues at coordinate 19,210 of DHAI01000001.1, forward strand.
CCGCGTTCTGGAAAGGCTGGTAGAACACGTTCATGATCTTTTCCATATAGTAGCCGTTCCAGAGGCCGCGGCTTTCGCCCGGTTTCGCCACGAGCTGCTGCACGCTGCTGAGGTTCCAGTTCAGCGAGGTGAACTGCACGGCGACGTCCGCCTGCACCTTCGTCTCCTGGATGAAATCGGCCGCTTTGCGGAACCCGGCGGCGACCTCCTGCACTTCGCCGAAAATGTGCATGGTGCGGCCGGAGGATTCCAGAACGGAGCCGTGGTTCAGCTCATGGCCGGCCCAATGCGTGCGCCACAGCCAGTAAAGGTTCGCCTCTGCTCCGAGAGCGACCGGCAGCCAGGAATTCACGACGCAGAAGCCCTCCGGCTTGATGGTCTGCGTGATGGCGGTCGATCCGTTCCAGCAGGTGGCGGTTTCCGTGTTCCAGAACGGGCGGTCCTTGAGCGGGCGGATATAATCGAACCAGAAATCGGCCTCGTTCAGGTTTTCCTTCTCGTTGTAGTGGTTGAATTCCACAACGTCCAGATCCTCGTTCATTTTTTCGTAGTCCGCCCGGTTGATCGGCATGAGGTCCGTGCCGATCGGGGCGTCCGTGCAGGGGCGCATGGCGTCCGCCTGCATGTGGACGAACGAAATCTGCGACTCGCCCTGAAAAACGTCCCATTCCGTCAGGAGGTGCGGATTCTGCCAGCCGACGACCGGCGCGGGGATCTGGCTGAAATCGGAGTAAGCCTGGCTGAAGAGGTTCAGGTTCCACTGCCGGTTCAGATTTTCGATCTTTCCGTATTTTGCCTCCAGATATTCATGAAATTTTTTTACGCATACCGGGCAGCAGCATTCGCTGCCGTTGATCTCGTTGTCGATCTGCCACCCGACGACGTTCGGGTCGCTGCCGAATTCCCCCGCCATTTTGACGGCGATGCGCTTGCTGTACTTCCGGTACTGCTCGTTGTTCGAGCAGCAATGGCGGCGCCCGCCGTGCGTCTGGCGCCGGCCCTGCCTGTCCAGGAGCAGCATGTCGGGGTACTTTTCCGTCAGCCAGACCGGCGGGGTTGCGGTAGGGGTGCCGAGGATGGTTTTGATGCCGGCTTTGCCGAGGCGGTCTACCACCCGATGCAGCCATTCGAAATCGAATTCGCCTTCCCGCGGCTCCATGTTGTGCCAGGCGAATTCGCCCATGCGCACGATGTTGATGCCGGCTTCTTTCATTTTCACAATATCGGAGGCCTGCTCGCTTTCGTCCCAGTCCTCCGGGTAGTATGCGGCGCCGAGATAAAGAATGTTTTTCTCTTTGCTCATGCTTTTTCCTCCGTTACAGATATTTCACGAATCGCAGGATTCCTTGCCGCTTCCATTATATTCCGGGCATGCGCCGTTTACAAGGCGGTCCCCCGCCTGCGGAAGAAATTCGGCCTTTATGCCCGGGTTCCCGGGAGCCTCTGGAACGGGATGACCGGGTCAGGCTTTTGCGGATGGTCGCCGAGCATCTTTTCCATCCAGATCATGTCGTACCAGGTCCCGAATTTATACCCGCATTTTGTGAAATGGGCCGCTTCTCTGTAGCCCATGCGCTGGTGGAAGGCGGAGCTTGCGTTGTCGAGGTGAATGTCGGCGGCGGCCGTATAGGCGACGCAGGCGTTCAGATTGATGATGTTCTGGCGTCTCAGAGCGTCTTCGAGCGCGAGGTACAGCCTTTTCCCGATTCCATTTCCCCGGAGGCCCCGTTCCACATAGATCGACGTCTCGACCGACCAGGCGTACGCCGCGCGCCGTTTGAACGCGGACGCGTAGGTGTAGCCGACGACGCGGCCCTCTTCGAGGGCGACGAGATAGGGATATGTCTGCAACGTGTCGCGGATCCTTCTGGATATTTCGTCAAGGGACGGGACGTCGCATTCAAAGGTGACGGCGGTATTCGCCACATAAGGGGCGTAGATTCTCAGAATTTCTCCGGCGTCCGCCTCGGACGCCGTTCGGATTGCAATTTCCTGTTTTTCCATCTGGAAGACCTTCTTTCGCCCGGACCGCCGGAAATCGCGGGCTGGCCGCGGGAGTGCGGAGCGCTTTTTCCTGATACGATCCGAATTGGTGGACATGCTATTGCCATGGGAGGGATGGGAATGGACGACGCAACGCATACGAACCGGCTGATTTATGAAAAATCGCCCTATCTGCTGCAGCACGCGCACAACCCGGTCGACTGGTTCCCCTGGGGAGGGGAAGCTTTCCGCAGGGCCGAGGCCGAAGACAAGCCCGTCTTTTTGAGCATCGGCTACTCCACCTGCCACTGGTGCCATGTGATGGCGCGGGAATCCTTCGAGGATCCGCAGGTGGCGGAGGCTTTGAACCGCGGCTACGTCTGCGTCAAGGTGGACCGGGAGGAGCGCCCCGACGTGGACGCGGTCTATATGGCCGTCTGCCAGGCTTTCCGCGGCGACGGCGGCTGGCCTCTGACGATCCTGATGACGCCGGACCAGAAACCGTTCTGGGCGGGCACGTACCTGCCGAAAACTTCGCGGGAGGGCCGCACGGGTCTGCTGGAGCTTTTGGAAACCGTATCGGAGCTGTGGAACGCCGACAGGCGGCGCCTGATGGAAACGGGGGAAGAGGTTGCCCGGCTGCTGCAGCCGGCGGGCGGGAAAGCGCGCCCGTCCCGCGGGCCGGGGAAGGGGGCGCTCCGCGGCGCTTACGAATGGCTGCGCCGCGCTTACGACGCCGAGTGGGGCGGCTTCGGCCCGCCCCCGAAATTCCCGGTCCCGTGCAGCCTGCTGTTTCTGCTGCGCTATTCCGAGGAGGAAGGGGAAAAGGCCGCGCTGGAAATGGCCGAGCACACGCTCGTCCGGATGTACCGGGGCGGCATCTTCGACCATATCGGCGGGGGATTTTCCCGGTATTCCACGGACGAAAAGTGGCTGGTGCCGCACTTTGAAAAGACGCTTTACGACAACGCGCTTCTCTCGCAGGCTTACCTGGAGGCGTACCGGATCACGCGCCGCCCGCTTTACCGCCGCGTCGCGGAAAGCACGCTGCGCTATGTCCTGCGCGAGCTGACCGACCGGCAATCCGGCTTTTGCTGCGGGCAGGACGCGGACAGCGACGGCACGGAGGGGAAGTTTTACGCGTTTACGCCGGACGAGATCCACACCGTACTTGATTATACAAGGGCGGAGAAATTTTGCAATTGGTTTGGCGTCACAAAAGAAGGAAATTTTGGCGGAAAGAGCATCCCGAACCTGATCGCAAACGCGGGCTATGAGGAGGAAAACCGGGAGATGGCGGACGCCTGCGGGGTTCTGTATTCCTATCGCCGGAGCCGTGCGGCGCTTGCCAGGGACGATAAGGTCCTGACCGGGTGGAACGCCCTCATGGTCGCGGCGCTTGCGGACGCGTGGATGACGCTGGGAAAGCCCGTCTATCTGGACGCCGCGCGGCGGGCGCAGCGGTTCCTTTCCACGTCGCTCGCGGGTCCGTCTGGCCGCCTGCTTCGCCGCTGGCGCGACGGCGAAAGCGGGATCGACGGCCAGCTCGACGACTATGCGTTCGAGGCGTTCGCGCTGCTCCGGCTTTACCGGGCCACGTTTCAGGTCGGCTATTTGAAGGAAGCCGCCGCGTGCGCGGAGCGGATGGTCGACCTTTTCTTCGATTCCGGGGAAGGCGGCTTCTACCTGTATGCGAAGGACGGCGAGCGGCTCATCAGCCGCCCCAAAGAGGTGTACGACGGGGCCATGCCTTCCGGAAATTCCGTCGCCGCGATCGTCCTGGTCCGGCTCTACAAGCTCACGGGCGAAACGCGGTGGCAGGAGCTCGGCCGGAAGCAGCTTGCCTTTCTGGCGGGCCGCGCGGATCGGGCGCCCGCCGGCTGCTGCGCCGCCCTGCTCGCTTTTGCAGACAGCCTCTATCCCTCGCGGGAGCTGGTGTGCGCCGTATCGGGGGAAGGGATTCCGCGGGAGCTGACCGCCTTTTTGCGGGAGCGCCGGCGGCAGCTTCCTTTCGTGCTGGTGAAGACGCAGGAGAATCGGCGGGAGCTTGCGGAGGCCGCGCCGTTTACCGGGGATTACCCGATTTCTTCGGCGGGGGAGACTTATTATCTTTGCAGGGACGGCGCGTGCGGCGCGCCGGTGAGCAGCCTGGAAGAGTTGGGCCGGCAGCTTTCCTGAAGGCCGCTCGGAACCGGCTCCGCCCCGGGGAAGATGGTTTCCACCGGCGTGATAGCCGCCTGAAAACGGGGAATCCTACCGGTAAACCGGCGAAAAAGAAAGAGAGGATATTGTTATGAAAGCTTCGATTGACAGGGAGAACTGTATTTCCTGCGGCCTTTGCACGGAGATCTGCCCCGAAGTGTTCCGCTTGGGCGAGGACGGGCCCGCGGAAGTGCACGGGGAGGTGACGGACGAGCTGCGGCAGAGCGCGTCGGAAGCGCGCGACAATTGCCCGGTTTCCGTGATTTCCCTGGACGAATGAATGACCGCGGTTGCCGCGGAGGAATTCAGCCGCGCGTTTGTCCGCGGCTTTCCGGAACAGAGCGCAGAGGAGCTGCTGCAAAATGCGAATTTTGCAGCAGCTCCCGGCTTTTCTTGGTGCGGGGATGGGAGAAGCGAAGGCAAAACGGCCGCGGCTTCCCACACTATCCCTTGATGGAGCCGATCATGACGCCCTTCACGAAGTACTTCTGCACGAATGGGTACAGGCACATGACCGGGACGGTGGAGACGATGATCAGAGAGTATTGCAGCAGGTTTGCCATGCCCTGCTTCGCCGCCGCGACCTCAGGGTCCACGATGGCGTTGGCGTCGATGGTGTTGGCGATCAGAATTTCGCGCAGGAACAGCTGTAATGGAAACAGACTGCGGTCGTTCAGGTAGAGGAAAGCGTTGAAATAAGCGTTCCAGTGGCCGATCGCGTAAAAAAGGACCAGCACCGCGATGATCGCCTTGGAGAGGGGCAGAACGATGGAGAAGAAATAGCGGAAGTCGCTGCACCCGTCGATCTGCGCCGCCTCGAACAGTTCGCCGGGGATGCTCTCCTGAAGAAAGGTCTTCGTGATCATCATGTTGTAGACGGAGAGCGCGCCCGGGACGATCATGGCCCACATGGTGTTGATCATATGCAGGTCCTTGATCAGGATGTAGGTGGGGATCATCCCGCCGTTGAAGATCATGGTAAAGGTGAAAAGGAAGAGGAAGAAACTTCTCCCCGGAAGGTCTTTCCGGGAAAGCGGGTAGGCTGCCACCAGCGTGAGGGCCACGTTGATCAGCGTGCCCAGCAGGGTGTAGACGATGGTGTTCCCATACCCGGTCAGCACGTCCCCGTTTTCGAAGACGGCGCGGTACCCCTCAACGCTGGGTTCGACCGGCCAGAGGAATACCTGGCCCGAGACGACCGCGTTCGGCGAGGAAAACGACGAGGATACCACAAAGATCAGCGGATAGAGAACGATGATCAGCAGCAGGGCAAGGATGACATGGATTACGGTGTAATAGATCCGGTCGCCCCGGGAAAGCCGGATTTTTTTTACTTTCGGCGCTGCGGCCGGCGTTGCGGCTATCGAAGCGTCCGCCATACCGAATTCCCCCTTTCAGAACAGGCTGTTCCCGTTCAGGCGTTTGCTGGCAAAGTTGACGACGAGCATCAGGATCATGTTGATGACGGAGTTGAACAGCCCGATGGCGGTCGCGTACGAGAAGTCGGTGATGGCCGCCGCGAGGCCGACCTTGTAGACATAGGTGGAGATCACTTCGCTTGCCGACACGTTCATGTTGTTCTGCATCAGGAAGACCTTCTCAAAGCCGACGTTCATCAGCTGCCCCGCGCTCAGGATCAGCAGAATGGCGGCGGTGGGAAGGATGGCCGGCAGGTCGATGTGCAGCACGCGCTGGAACCGGCTCGCCCCGTCGATCTGCGCCGCCTCGTGCAGGTTCGGGTCCACGCCGGCGAGCGCCGCGATGTAGATGATGGAATTGTAGCCCATCGACTGCCAGACGCCGGACCAGACGTACAGGTGGGAAAACGCGGACGGGTTCGACATCAGGTTGGGCGGGTCGCCGCCGGAAACCGCCCGGCTGATGTTCGCCGCAAGGCCGACGCGGGGATTCAGGACCTGGACCAGAATCCCGACCAGCACGACGGTGGAGATGAAGTACGGGAGATAGGTGATCGTCTGGGCGGCCTTGCGGTAGCGGTCGCTCCGAAGGGAATTCAGGACCAGCGCGAGCAGGATCGGGAACGGAAACCCTGCGGCCAGGCCGTACAGCGAGAGCGTCAGCGTGTTTTTAATGACGCGCTCGAACTGGTAGGAGGAGAAAAATTTCTGGAACTGCTGCATCCCGACCCACGGGCTTCCCCAGATTCCGCCCGAGGCCGTGAATTTTTTGAACGCTAGCTGCAGCCCCGCCATCGGAACGTATGCGAAAATGAGGATGTAAGCGACGGGGACGAGCAGGAAAAGATAGAGCTGCCAATTCTTTCGGATCCGGCGCGGCAGGCTTTGGCGCCTGACGGCCGGCACGGTTGCACCCGGCAAGGGAATCCTTCCTTTCATTTCGAACTTTTCCATTCCACAGTTGCGCCGGCCGCGGGAAAATCCGGCCGGCGCAATCAGGGCAGTGGAATGAGGAGAATGCGGATTTATTTGCTCTTCTGCATTCTGTCGTAGGCTTTCTGGGAGATCTCCAGGTATTTCTGCACGCCGATGTTTTCAATGTCCTTAAGATAATTGTCCCAGTCGGAAAGCGGGCGCGTCCCCGTGATGAAGGCCACGGTCGCCTCGTCGCGGTAGGTGCCGAGCGAGGCTTTGATCTCCGCAATCTCGTCGGCTTCCTCCGGCGTGTAGATCAGCTTCTGCACAGTCTCCTTCGGAATCTTGCCTTTGTAGTCCGGTACGGCCTGGGCCGTCATGTACTGGGAGTCGTACGGGTTTCCATCCCATGTAAGCCCGCCGTACATATCAAACGTGCGGGCGGTGGGATGGACTTCGCCCCACTGATGGTTTTGGACGGTGCCCCAGATCGCGTTGATGTACTGGACCAGCGGCTTGTAGCCCATGCTCTCGTAAAGGGCGTGCGCGCCCGGATCGGGATCTTTCCAGTCCACGCCCTTTATCCCGTGGCGTGCCTGCAGAGCCATGTCGCGGTTGTACATGTAATCGAAAACCATGAAGCCGGCGACGGGGTCGGAGCAATCCTTTGTGACATACCCCGCCGGTGTGGGGATGCCGCTCTTCCAGTAGTTGGCGTAGCAGACGCCGTCCGGGCCGGTCAGCGGCGGCAGGTGCGTCATGTCTTCCTTCCGCTTGCTCTTCACCTGGTAGATGCTCATGGAGCCGGTCGTCAGAGAGCCGACGAGCTGGGCGTTTTTGTCCTCGAGGATCTGTTTGAACTGGTTCTGGTCCTGCGTGAACGTCAGCGGGGAAAGCAGCTTTTCCGAGCAGAGCTTGTGCAGCCACTCCAGCCCTTTTTTCCATTCGGGCTGCATATAGGAGAGCTGCAGTTTGCCATCTTTTACCTGCATATAGTCATAGCCGGAGTTAACATACGTAAAAGCACCCAAAAGAGAATCGTAGACGTTTGAGTTCCAGCCGCCTTTGCAGCCGACCAGCGGGATCTCGTCCTGCTTGCCGTTTCCGTTCGGGTCCTTGTCGTGGAACGCCTTCAGCACGTTCTCGAAGTCGTCCGTTGTTTTCGGCATCGAAAGCCCCAGCTTTTTCAGCCAGGTGTTGTTGATCCAGATCCTTCCCGACCACTCGTTGCCGGGGTCCTCGACGACCCTCGGCATCCCGTAGATCTTTCCGTCCGCCGAGTAGATATAGGGCAGATACGGCTTTGCGTCGTCGGTCTGCAGGTATTTTTTCAGGTAGATGGAGATCTGGTCGGCGTAATCGTTCAAGGGCAGGAAATATCCTTGCTTGCCGTAGGTGTAGGCCTCGATATCGCTTAGAAGCGTTCCGCAGACAAGGTCGGGCAGCTTGCTCCCCGAGGAGATCATGACGGAAAGCTTCTGCTTGGCGTCGTCGCCTGCCGGAAGGTACTGGAATTTCAGGTCGACGTTGACGCCCTCCTCCAGCTTTTTGGTGTAGTCGTTCGTTTTCATGTCCGTGATGTTGGTGTCCTGCACGACGAGCATTGTGAGGGACACCTTTTTCTTCAGAAGAGGCGTCTGACCTTCGGCGTTCAGGTTGCTCTTGTCGATCGTCTGACCGCCCGACGAGCTCGACTGGCTGGCGGGGGGCGTGCTTCCCGTACTTTGCTGGTTCCCTCCGTTTCCGCAGGCGGGCAGAAGCGTCATTGCCGCCGCCAGCAGGAAGGAAATAGCGACGCGTTTCTTGCTTTTCTTCCCCTTCATCTTTCCATTGCTTCCTT
>DHAI01000009.1 GCA_002397355.1 Ruminococcaceae bacterium UBA4958
TCCTGCATGTCCTGACGGACGACGAAAAGGCAGCCCATCCGGAGCAGGCCGTTCCGGGCGCCTGACGAACCGATTCCAAGCCGGCCGTGTTCCCCGAGACAAGCCGAGGGACGGCGGAAACATTTCCGCCGTCCCTCGTTTTCCGTAACCGGACGTCCCAGATCCGCAAAGGGGGGCCGCCGGGCGCCGGCTCAGGCCGGAAGCGCCGAAATCGCCTCCGCCAGCTCCTTCCAGCTCCGGACCTCCAGGTGGCGGCAGGCAGGCCGCGCGTCGTCCGAAAAGGAGCAGCAGCCCCGGTACCAGACCGGAAAGATGCCCGCGGCGGCGGCCCCGGCGAGGTCGACGGCCGGGTTGTCCCCGCAGAAGAACGCCTCCGAGGCGGCCACGCCCGCCCTTTTCAGCGCGCAGCGGAAGATCCGCGGATGGGGCTTGCGGAAGATCGCGTCGCTGGACGCGACGACGGGGTCGAACGCGCAGCCGGGGATCCGCTCCCGCAGCACCTCGGCGAGGACGTCCCCCGTCATGGTGATATTGCTGATGACGCCGGCGCGGATGCCGTTCTTTTTCAAAAAGGCAAGCAGGTCCCCGATCCCCGGCGACGGCGCGGCGGTCTTCGCGTTCCGCTCGAAAATCATCTCGATCTCGCGGCTGCTTTTCGTCGGGCGGATGCCGAAACAGCCGAACAGATAGCGCTGCATCAGCGGTTCGGACACCTCGATATACTGCATCCCCGCGTACTCCCGCGCGGGCCGGTTGATGTCCTCGATCATGCCGCGGTAAAAGGCGGTGAGGTCCTCCGCGCGGAGCCCGTGCGCATCCTCCACCGCGGTTTCAAGGACGGCGCGCATTCCCTTCAGCGGGTCGAAGGCCGTCTCGTTCATCAGCGTCTGGCCGTAATCGAAAAACACGATCTTCGGTCTTTTCATAGGATCCCTCTTTCTTTCGCAAATACAGCCGCCGCCCCGGCAAGCCCTCTCTCCCGGCAAAACCCTTCGCTTTCACGCGGGGCCGCCTGCCTTTGCTCTGAAGAGGAACCGGGGCGCGCTGCAAAAAGGTTCCCCCGGCGAACCGGGGGAACCCAGCCTGGAAATGATTTCTTCAGGATTTGTTTTTCTGCTGGAACTCTTCGAACTGACTCTTGAACTCATCCACGATCTGGTCGATCCCGGCCTTTTTGAGCTGCTTCAGGGCTTCCGGGAAATTGGACTCGTAATCCTTCACACCGGTCGCGATCGGCACGATGTTGGAGGACATCACCGTCTTCACGTCCGTCATCTGCGTCTGAACCTTGGAAGCGTCGAACGTAAACTCGGCGGTGACGCTGTTCTCGGCTTTCGTGTCCTCCGTGTAGAGCAGCTTGTTGGTGATGGTCGGCGTGCCGGTCGCGGTGCGCTCGAAGTGCAGGTTGCCGATCAGCCAGTCGGCGAAGTAATAAAGCGGGGTGGACGTGGCGGAGTTGACGATGTCGGTGCGCTGCCTGTCGCCCGACTTTTTATAGTCGGTCCCCTCGCGGCCGTACAGGAAGAGGTCGTAGTTGTCCTGGTTGGCATAGATCCAGTTGACGAGCTTCACGGCCGCCTCCGGGTGCTGGCTGGACTTCGGGACCGCGTTCATGTTCCTCGTCCCGTAAGGGCGGACGTTCGGCTTATCCGGCGCGAAATCGAGGAACCCGAAGTCGTCCACCGTGATGTCCGGGTAGTTTTTCTTGATGTTGTCGATGGAGCTGCCGTAGGTGCCGAAATGGACGAACCAGTCGCCGGCGTTCAGCTGGTTGTTGAGCTGATCGGAGGTAAAGGTGATGACGTCCGGGTTGATGAGGCCGAGCTGATACCATTTGCGGGCGTTCGCGCAGTCCTGCTTGAACTCGTCGGTTTCAAAGAAATCCTTGACGGTGCCCTTCTGGTCCACGTAGATCATGTTCTCGCACCTTACGAAGGGCCACGAGTCGTAGGTCTTCTGCGCGGGGCCGAAGTCGAAGCAGTTCGAGCCGAGCAGCGGCAGGTACGGCTTGTTGGGCCCCTTCCAGTTTTTCATGACGGTCACGTAGTCGTCCGTCAGTTCGTCGAAGGTCGTCGGCACCTTGCTGATGCCGTACTTTTTCAGGATGTCGAGCCGGATCGTGATCTCCGGGCTGTGCGAGGACTCGAACCAGTAAGCCGGGATGGCGTACTGCTTGCCGTTGACCTGGCCGCACTTCATGATGGCGGGGGAATCGTATTTCGTGATGTTCTGGCCGTACTTCTCCATCGCGTCCGTGATGTCGGCGACGGCGCCGCGCGCCTGATAGTTGGCGAGGGTGACGCGGTCGTTCATCACGGCGAACATGTCGCACTCCCCCTGCCCGGTGGAAAGCATGATGTTGATCTTGGAATCCCACGAATCCCAGGGGATGTACTTCGTCACCAGCTTCACGCCGACGCCGTCCTTCTGCATCTTGTCGTTGATGAGCTGAAGCGCCTTGTCGTTTTCCTTCGGCTCGTCGCCGGGGACGAAATAGTTGCACGTCACCGTCTCGGCGGCCTGCGAACCAGCGGACTGCGCGGCGGAGCCGCCCTCCGCCGACGAAGCGGGACTCTGATTGGAACAGCCGGTGAAGACCGAGCCGATCAAGGCCCCGCACAGGAACAGGGACAAAACTTTTTTCATGAAAATCTCTCCTTATCTTAAATTGATTCGTGTTTCAAAAATTGATGAAGCCCTAATTAATGAAGCCAGCGTCAGCCCTTTACCGAGCCGATGACCAGGCCCTTCACATAATACTTCTGCAAAAACGGGTACAGAAGGACGATCGGCCCGACCGTGACGATCGCGGTCGCCATCTTCAGCGATTCCGTCGGCGGGGTCAGGCTTCCGCTCCCGCTGAGGTACTGCAGATCCCGAAGCATGGAGATGCGGGACTTGAGCTGCAGCAGGAAATACTGGATGGGGTAAAGCGACTGGTCGTCGACGAGCATGATGGCGTTCCACCAGTCGTTCCAGTAGGCAAGGCCGTAAAACAGCCCCACGGTCGCAAGGGCGGGCATGCACAGGGGAAAATAGATGCGGAACGCGATGACCGCGTCGTTCGCCCCGTCGATCGTGGCGGATTCCCGCAGGGAGTCCGGCACGCCCTCCATGAAATTGCGGACAAGGTACATGTTGAACGGGTTGAAAAGAAGATTGGGAACGATCAGCGCCGCCAGGTTGTTCCTCAGGTGCAGCCAGGTGCAGATCAGGTACCACGGGACGATCCCGGCCGTAAAGACCATGGGGATGAAGATGAACAGCGCCAGCGCGTTCCGGTACTTCACGTTTTTATTGGCGAGCGTATAGGCGCACAGCCCCGTGATCACGACGGCGGCCAGCGTGCCGACCACCGTGACCAGGATGGAGATCCCGTAGCTCTGCAGCACGTTGGAGCCGCCCTGGAACATCAGCCGGTAGGCGTAGCCCGAGAATTTTTTCGGGAAAAAGCTGTAGCCGTACCGCATGATCGTCGACTCGTCCGTGATGGAAACCATGAAGGTCAGCACCATGGGCAGCAGGCAGACCAGCGAGAACAGAAGAATGAAAAAGCCGATGACAAACCTGGAAACCGCGAAGTGCTTCCTTCCGGCCCGCGATTTTACACCTTCCATATGCCGTTAACACCTCTCTTTCGGTTTCAATCAATACAGGGCGCCTTCCGGGTAGATCCTTTTCGTGATCCAGTTGGAGCCGAAGACCATGACGAACCCGATGGCGGACTGGAACAGCCCCATCGCCATGGCCTGCGACGGATCCCCCACCTGGCGCAGCGCGCGGAAAATGTAGGTGTCGATGATGTCGGTGGTGGAATAGAGCGTGCCGTTGTCGCCCACCAGCGCGTAGATCATGCCGAAATCGCCGTACATGATCTTCCCGACCGAAAGCAGCGTCAGGATCACGATCATCGGCGTGATCAGCGGAAGCGTGATTTTCGTCATCAGCTTGAAGCGCCCGGCCCCGTCGATGGACGCGGCTTCGTAGAGCGTCTGGTCGATGCCGGTGATGGCGGCGAGGTAGATGATCGCGTTCATTCCGGCGCCTTTCCAGACGCGCATGAGCACGAGGATCCACGGCCACGCGCCCGGCGTCGTGTACCAGTTGACCGGGTCCATGTGGAGCAGGGCGAGGAATTTATTCGCCAGCCCGTATTGCTGCGAAAACAGCGTGTACAGGATGTAGCTCACGACGACCCACGATATGTAGTTCGGAAAGAGCATGACGGACTGGCTGGTCTTCACGAACCACTTGCACCGCAGCTCGTTCAGCCCCAGGGCGATCAGCAGGGACGCGACCGTGCCGGTGACGATAAACAGGATATTCAGCCAGATGGTGTTCACCGTCACGCGGAAGGCGGCCTGCGATGCGAAGAAAAACTTGAAGTTGTCCCACCCGCACCAGTCCCCGTGAAAAAGGATGTCGAAGATGCCGCTGCGGTTGTACTGGAACTTCTGGAACGCGATCAGCATATACGGATAGGAAAAATAACTGAAAATCAACACATAGAGGAGCGCCGGCAGGGCGATCAGGTAGGAGAACCTGTTTTTCCGCACATCGGCGAGAAAGCCCCTCTTCTCTTTGGAAGACGCTGGTTTTGCATTCGTTGCCATTGCAAAACCCCCTTTCTCAAAATTGGTTCAGAGATTCAGGTTGGCGTAGATGTCTTCGACGGTCATGCTCGCCTCCGCCACGCTGGAATCCGCCGCCCCGTAATAGAGGCGGACGACGTCCCCCCGGCGCACGGCGCCGCACCCAAAGACCACGTTGCCGAAGAATCCGGTTTTCTCGTAGGGATATTCCGGCTCCAGCAGAGGCTTTTCGCTGCGGGCGAGCACGCGCCACGGCTTTTCCGCGTCGAGCAGCATGGCGCCCATGCAGTACCGGCCGCTGCCCGACACGCCGTGGTAGATCTCGACCCAGCCGCGCTCCGTGAGGAACGGCGGGGCCCCGGCGCCGATGCGGTCGCTGTCCCACATTCCGGGGCGGACGCCCGCCACGAACCGGTGGTTGCCGAAGCACCGCCCGTCCGGCGACTCCGCCAGCCACATCTCGGGCCTGGCGAACACGGAGGCGCTCGGCCGGTGCAGGACATAGTATTTTCCCCCGATCTTCCGGTCGAAATAAACGGTGTCCTTGTTGTCCGGCGGGAAGAGGACGCCCAGCCTGCGCGCCGAGACGAAATCGTCCGTGACGGCCAGCGCCACGACGCATCCCAGCCGCGACGCGGCGGTATATGTAATGTAGTAGCGGCCTTCCAGCTTCGTGATCCGCGCGTCTTCGATGCCGAACTCCTCATACCGGTTCGCCGGCAGCATGAACGGCTCCGGGTCCGGCGTGAAATGGATCCCGTCCCGGCTCCTCGCCACATGGAAGTGCGACATGGAGGTGAGGAACTGCTTTCCCCCCACCCGGAAGGAGCGGGGGTCGCCTTCCCGACTGACCTGCTTTTCATCGAAGCGGGCGGCGACGATCCTCCCCCTTTTCTCGTCGAACACGGGGCAGGCCGCGGCTCCGGCTCCCGGCACGGCTTCCTCCGCCACCCGAAGCAGCAGGATCGTCTCGTCGCCCAAAGACGCCGCCCCTGCGTTGAAGGTGCCTACCACCCGCAGCCCCTCGCCGCTGGCGGCAATGTTTTCTGTCCGAATCAACGGGTTTTCTTCTGCTCTGCGTAACATCGCGGTATTGCCCTCCCTGCCGTATCCGGCCGGCGGATTTTTCATCTCGTTCGGGACGTTCTGAAACAGGGGGACGGGAAACCGGCGATGCGGCCGGACCTCCTTATGCTCTGCAACCGGGAATGGCCCTCATTCTGGAAAAAGCGCCTGAATTAAAGTAACAAATAAAACGTGAAGGTAATTAATTGGGTGTAATAACTTTACTCCCTATCCCTATATTACAATGGCGTCCAGATAATGTCAATATCTTTTTTATATTTTGTTGATATATGTGCATTTTTTCCCGGCGTCAGACCAGCGCTCCGCCAAAGGGGCGGTACCCGAATCCGCATGTTTTTCGCTGGATAGAATTTTAAGCGCCGTCTTTTGTCCTCCCGGAAGGCATGCGGAATTCAATCTGCGATTCTTGGCAGAATACATTTCGCCGATTTGAAAAATTTGGTAAAAATTTCTTGAAAATTATGCTTCCCGGTCATTGACATTTCAAATCGGTTATTCTATCATGTTCCTGCCGCGAAACGAAATTTGTTAGGTTACACATTCCGCCCCGCCGCCGCAAAAAAAGCGGGCTCCTGCAAAAGAGGGACCCGGGCGAAAGGCGGACGGATGAAAACGCGGGGCGGCGCGGAAAAGGCGAAGCGCCCGGCCCTAATCGATCTTCCGGATGGATTCTCTCGAAATAAAGCTGCCGTCGACGTAGATCCGCTGCGGTTCGCCGCCGCGGTCGGCAAGCCGGCCCATCATGCGGTTGAACGCTTCCAGCGCGATCTTCCGCCTGTCGATGTTGAACGTCGAAAGCTTCGGGGCGGTAAACCGGCTGAGGTCGGTGTTGTCGAAGCTGACGAGGGAAACGTCCCGCGGGACCGAGAGGCCCGCTTTCGCAAGGCTCTGCATCAGAAAATGGGCGGCCATGTCGCAGTGGCACACGAACGCGGTGGGCAGCTCCTCCGGCAGAGCCAGGTCGAGGCTGTAAACGCCGGTCCGGGGGTCGTTGTTCACGATGTGCCAGCGGTCGTCGACGGGAAGGCCGCTCTGCCTGAGCGCTTTGCAGTAGCCGTAATAGCGGTCCATGATGCTCGCGGTTTCCCGCGTGTCGCCGACGAAGCCGATTTTCCTGTGGCCGTTTTCAAGCAGCCGGACGGTCGCGCAGTAGCCGAGGTAGAAATTGTCGGAGATGATGCAGTCGAGGTTCACGGACGCCTTGTAGAAATCGATGAGCACGATGGGAATCCCCAGCCGGACGAGGGCGTTCAGATATTTTTCGTCGATTTCCCCGGCAATGAAGATCCCTTCGAAGACGCCCGCGGACAGGAGCGCGGGAACCGCGAGGTCCTTTTCCTCCTCGTTGTCGACGACGAAATTCGACAGGGCCTGCCCCGAGATCTGGCACTTCCGGTTCAGGTAGTAATATATGGTCGTATAGAAGTTTTCATTCTTCAGGAAGAAGCGCTTGGGGACCACAAACGCAAGCTTCCGGCGCTTCTGGCCGTTTTCGCCCTGGCGCGTATAGCCCATTTCGAGGGCGGTTTCCTGAATTTTCCGCCTCAGGCCCGGGCTGATGCCGGGCTGGCCGTTCAGCGCCTTGGAGACGGATACCTTGGAGATTCCGATCCTGTCCGCTATCATCTGCATAGTTACTTTACTCATTTTCTTTGTTTCCTCCGAATTTCTGTGGATGAAAGGAATTATAGCATGGAGCGCAAAGAATTACAAATAAAACCTTCCGATTCCTTTCGGCGGAATTTCCCGTAATCCTCCGAAAACACTGCCGGTCAACAAAAATCATATAAAAAGACGAAAAAAGCAAAGGATCTGACGCAATGCTATCTGTTACTTTACAGGCAAGACCATGTTATGAGCTTCTGGAGGATTATGAGAAAAACAAGCGCGTTTTCCGCGCGGCAAAGCTGGAATTTTCCTCTATGGCGGGGCGGGACGTCTACAACGTGTCGGTCCCTCTTCTGATGGACGGCGCCGCCTACATAGCCGGCCGGGCGGAAACGCGCGCGTCCGAAATATCGGAGGTCGTGTTCTTCCGGAAGACCGGCCGCTTCTGCACGCCGGTGTGCCCGCCGGCCCCGTTTCCTCTGCTGCAGGACCCGTTCCTCGCCCGCATCCGGGGCGAGATCGTCTTCGGCGGCGTCCGGCTGAAAACCGACCCGCGGGATCCGCAGAAAATCGCCGGCTACCGGACGGAATTCTACAGGGGAAGCACGATCCGGGACCTGCGCCCCTTTGCCGCCGGCCCCGAACATATGAAGGACATCCGCCTGGTCCAGCTCTCCGACGGAACGGTCGGCATTTTCACGCGCCCGCAGGGGAACGGCGCCGGAAAGGGAAAAGTCGGCTTTACCCGCGTCGACCGGCTGGAGGACGTCACGCGGGAGGCGATCCTCGGCGCGGAGATCATCCCCTCCCTCTTTACGGAGGACGAATGGGGCGGCGTCAACAACGTTCATCTCCTGAAAAACGGCCTGCTGGGCGTGATCGGCCACATCGCCTACATGAGCCGCGGGATGACGCGGCATTACTTCCCGGCCGCGTTCGCGTTCAACCCCGAAACGCTGGAATACACGCCGGTCAAAATCATCTGCAGGCGTTCCGATGTTCTGGACGCGCCGGCGAAGCGCCCGGACCTGAAGGACGTCCTGTTCCCGGGCGGAATCGTCCGCAAGGGGGAGCGCGCAGACCTGTACGTCGGGGTTTCCGACGCGACGGCGCAGTGCGTCGAGATCGGGGACCCGTTCCTCGAGTACGAGGCGTAAGGCGGGCCGCCCGGCGATGCGGCGTCTTTCCGCCAAAACCGGCGCGGCGGGCTCCGCGGAAATCACAGCCGGAATATCGCCATGGATTTCCGGCGGACTGTCCACTTTGTCAACCGTCAAACCGCCTCGTCCTTTCCTGCTTTCGCGTTTCAAATAACATTTGACAATTATCACGATTGCGTCTATACTTAGCCTAAGCGCCTGACCAGTGCGGTCAGGCATATTTTATTAAAATGAGGTATGCTAATTGAATCACCAGGACAAGACCTTAATCTGCAAAGACTGCGGCCAGGAATTCGTATTTACTGCAAGCGAACAGGATTTCTTCGAAGAAAAGGGATTTACGAATGAACCGCAAAGATGTAAATCGTGCCGCGACGCCCGCAAGAATTCCAGAAGCTCGCAGCGCGAAATGTTCGACGCCGTCTGCGCTTCCTGCGGAAAACCTTGCAGAGTGCCATTCCATCCGACCGAAGGCCGTCCGGTGTATTGCAGCGACTGCTTCTCAAAGCAGAGATAATTTCGACAGACTGGAGAGCCCGCTTGCGCGGGCTCTTTTTTTATAAGCGGAACGCTACCGGTCAGGCGAGCGGAGCTTTGGCTCCCTTTCTCATGCGCTTCAAAAAGGGGTGCAGGAGGGGAGCCTGTGCGGAAAGCCCGAAATCGAGAAGGCCGCGCTGACCTTATGGGCCTGTACGGTCGGTATTCGCAACACGGTGAATAAAAAGGGCGATTCCCCGACGCCAGTTCCCGCAGGTTCATCCGCATTCCCTCCTAATCCTTCACGATTTTTACAACCGCTTTGACAATATCCGCCTTGTTCCGCACGCTCGAATCCATCGCGTTCTGAATATCGTCGAAATCGAAAACGTTGGTCACGATCCCCTTGAGGTTGACCTTACCGGAAGCGACCGCCTGAATCGCCATGGGGTAAATGTGCCTGTAGCGGAAAACCGTTTTGATGGTCAGCTCCTTGTCGAGCGCAAGGCTCATCGGAATACTGACCATTCCGGTTGCGCTGTAACCCACGCAGACGATCGTGGCGCCTTTTTTCGTCATATGTACGGCCTGCTGCGTCGTTTTTTCGGTGCCCGCCGTCTCAATGACCAGGTCGCAGCCGCGTCCGCCCGTCAGATCCAGCACGGCCTTTACCGCGTCTTGCTCCTTTCCATTGATCACGCCGTCAGCGCCCAGCTCGAGCGCCTTGTCCAGCCGTTTCTGCATGATGTCCACCATATAGACCTCGGAGACCCCCTCCGCTTTTAAGGCCATCATGGAAACAAGCCCGATGCACCCCGCCCCGGTCACGACAGCCGTCTGCCCGATGTGCGCGCCGCCCTGGTTCGCCGCGTGGAAGCCGACCGCCAGCGGCTCGATCAGCGCGCCTTCCATGGTGCTCACATTCTCCGGCAGCTTAAAGCAGAGGTCCGCCTCGTGCGCGACATATTCCTGAAAAACTCCATCGACGGGCGGCGTCGCAAAGAAGACGACGTCCGGGCAAAGGTTATACCGGCCCGTTCTGCAGAATTCGCAGTGGCCGCAGGTTTTGCCCGGTTCCAGCGCGACCCTGTCTCCGACCTTCAGGTGCGTGACGTTTCTGCCGACCTCCACCACCGTGCCGCCCGGCTCATGGCCGAGAACGAACGGCGGCTTCACGACGTAATCGCCGATGCGTCCGTTTGCATAGTAATGCAGATCCGAACCGCAGATGCCCACATATTCCAGCTTGACAAGGACTTCGTTGTCTGCCGGGCGGGGGATCTCCCGCTCGACAAACCCCATTTTACCGATTCCGTTCATAACCGCGACTTTCATTTTACCCTGCATGACATGTGTTCCCCCTTCAAGCGTATCTGCTAAGATAATAAAATGGTTTATTGAAACTCATTAATAAAGTTCGCCTCAATCATACCTTGCTCATATTGATTTGTCAATAAGTTTTAGAGAAAACTTTTAAATTTATATAATATCACATGGTTCGTGCGTGCGATTGTTTTTGAGAAAGCGTCCCGCGAGTCGCCGCAGGCCCGTTCCGCTCCCCGGACTGCGGAAGGAAACCGCGGCCGCTCCCCACTGCAAAAGAAACAAGGGAGACATCCGGTGCGGACCGGATGTCTCCCTTATGAAACGCTTTGCCGGCCGGGGTCAGCAAACCTGGTCGATAAACGCCGCGATATGCATCAGCGCCGCTCCCACCGCCGCAGCTTCCGTACGGTAAGAGCAAACTTTGATATAGCTTCCGTCCTCTTCAAAAGTATTCAGCTCAGCCGCGCGTTTCTGCAGCTCCGATACATAGTCTTCCATGTAGGCGCCTATATAGCCGCCGAGGATCACGCTGCAGTCGAACGACATCCGCAGGTTGTTGACCGCCGTCGCAAGGTAGCCGAGATAGTCGTCCCACGCCGCCACGATTTTGGCGTTGCCCCCGCGAAGCAGCCTGAAAAAAGCCGCCAGGTCGCCGTCCGTCAGGTTGGACAGAACGGAAGCGTTGCAGTAGGCGTCCAGGCAGCCGTTTTTTCCGCAATAGCATTTTCTTCCGCCCCGCACAATGGTAATATGGCCGAATTCGCCGCTGCGCTGATTATCCCCCTGAAAAATCCTGTCGTTCAGGAGGATGGCGCCGCCGACTGAATTGCTCAAGGAAAGATAGACGCCGTTCTCAATGGACTTTCTGTTCCATATCTCGGCGGTGCCGGCGGCATTCGCATCGTTGCAGAAAATACAGGGGTAATGGCAAAATTCCACAAATTTTGCGCATGGGACATTCTGTATCTGCAAGACATGCGAATCGATCAATGTCCGCCCATCGGTTGACAATATTCCGGGGACGGAAACGCCCATACCCAGGATCGACTCCGGATCCACCTGGGACCGCTCGACGAAACGGTTCACAGTCGCGCCAAGCGTCTCGGCGTATTCCATTGATTTCCGGTACGGGATTTTTTCACGGATGCTTTCCATAACGGAACCATCCATGTTCACCAACACTACGCTGACGTGGTTCAGCGTAATATCCACGCCGAGCGCCAGACGGGCATTTTTCACGCAGGTCAGCGCCACTGCCTTCCGGCCTCCGGTGGAGTCGAGCGTCCCGCATTCTTCAATAAGGCCGGCGTCCTGTAGAGATTTAACATTCTGTATGACAGTGGGAAGGCTGATGCCCAGCCGATAGGCAATTTCCGGTTTCGAAATAGGGCCATCCTTATAAATCAGTTTAAAAACGCGGTTTCCATTTGCTTTTTTAAGGCGGGTACTGTCCGTACGTCTTTGCGCCATTTGAATGCTCCTTAATTGTTTTTATCAATTTGCCTTACTAAGTATATCGCTTGTCCTCCGTCTTTACAACTGCAATCTTGCTCCTGATACGCTGCATCGGTTTGTCAAAGCTATGTCAATCACTGGTTTTATCGCGAACACGCAAACGATCAATAAAGGAAAATGGACAGCATTCCACCGTCATTGTGAAGCAATCCAAGGCTTTCTTCCCTTCACGCAACTGT
>DHAI01000014.1:0-960 GCA_002397355.1 Ruminococcaceae bacterium UBA4958
CCGCTTGTCAAGACCTTTTTTCAAAAAGTTTTGCATTTTGCGGAAAACTGTCGATTCCGCGTCATACCGGACGATCGGAGGCGGCTTCATGCTTGATCAGCCGGATGACGACGACATACATGACCAGAATAAAAGCCACAAACAGGACGGTGGAAAGCACGCTGCCAACCATTGCACAGGTATCGTAAAATCCGTGCAGCACGACGGCGACAAGGTACGCTGCGAAGAGATTTGCAATTTTGCCCGCCCGGTTACCGTAATCTTCGCAGAGTTTCGCACGCCCGTAGAACGCGCCCATAAAAACGGAAAAGCCGAGATGCCCGGGAACGGCGAGGAACGCGCGCGGCACGGAAACCAATAGGCCGTAGCCGAAAACGTAGCGGAGATTTTCAAACGCGGCAAACCCGAGGGAAACAAACGCCGAAAAGACCACGCCGTCAAACCGATAGTTGAAATTCGGATCGCGCCAGGTGCGGCGTTTCAGAAAATAAAATTTCGCGCCTTCTTCCACCGCCGCCACGACAAGAAACGAAAGAAAAATGGCGTACCTCGGGCTGTTCCTGTCCACCAGCAGCGGAAGGACGCTTTCGCCGACGGATTCCAGCAGGATCGAGACAAGGGCGGCCGCCACCCCCATGAGGATCAGCGAGGCAAGCAGGAGCGGCGGCTCTTTTTCAATGGAGTCCTGCCTGTAGATATAGCGCATCAGGAATACGGCCGGCAGCACGGCGGCCAGAATGTAAATCCAAAGTACCGCCATCAGCGGCAGCGCAAAGAACATCAAACGCATCCCCTCCCTTATCGTATTATGATCCTACCACATCCGGTGTTTCGCGGCAAGAGAAAAAAGGCCGCGCAGGATCGGATTCCGGTCCCGCACAGCCCTTTTCTTTTGTGGAATTCAATTCCCGCCGAGTTCCCGGATGCGCCGGTTGACACGCCTGCGGATCGAAAGGAGAG
>DHAI01000014.1:1152-1949 GCA_002397355.1 Ruminococcaceae bacterium UBA4958
CGGACCGCCTCTTCGCGGGACGATAGGGACTCCAGCAGGCACAGCGCGCGCATGTCCTGGATCGCCTCGTGGAACACGAGCAGACGCAGCGACGGCACCGGCCCGTCTTTGCCCGGATAGACGACGAAAGGATCGCCGGAAGGCCAGCTGCAAAGGCCGTCGGTCACGCAGTACGGATCGACCAGGCGTTCGGAAAGCGCATTGTACCAGAAATTGAAGCCCCACTGGAGAAAGCCCTCGATGCCGAACTTATAAAGCTGCAGGCCGAGCACGCGGTTGCGGTAGGAAGGCATGGCGAGGAACCGGTTGCTCACGCCGCTGACCTGGCCGCAGCAGTAATAGGTCCACAGACCGGTGACGCGGTGCTCCAGGAACGGCCCGATGTGATCGCTGGCGACGACCGGTTTCCTTACGGTCCCGTCCTCGTAAAACTTGTAGCTCGAAAGCGCGTCGATGATCGGGCGGTCCGGCATCTCCGCCTCGATCAGTTCCTTGCCGCGGCGGTAAGCGTCGATATGCTCCTCCGAAGGCTCGTCGGAAACGTGGAACCAGCACTTCCGCAGCAGGTCCCGCGGTTCCAGATAGGCGCGCAGGCTGCGCAGGAACTGCCGCAGGAAAGATCTGTATTCCTCCGAGCCGGCGTCCGTCTCCCAGCCGAAGATGCGCCGCGGCTCCCCGTCCACCGTCGCCATGACTTTGGGCGCGGACTTCGCGCCCCACTGCGTGAAAAAGTGCGAGATCTCGAAATACCGGATGCCGCACCGCTGCGCAAGCTCCATCCAGCGGCCGAGGCGGTC
>DHAI01000014.1:2193-6364 GCA_002397355.1 Ruminococcaceae bacterium UBA4958
ACCATATTCATCCCGTACTTCGCCGCCATGGAGAGATAGCGCTCCGCCAGGCTCCAGTACCGCTCGCCGAAAACCGGCGTCCGGTAATATTCCGCAAGGCAGTCGGTGTGGAACCACTGGGTGACGATCAGCTTCTGCGGCGGCAAGTCCTGCCCGATCACCTCAATCTGCAGGGCGGCGCAATTCTCGCCTCCCTCCGGCCCGGCCACGGTCACCGTGACCGGGTAAACGCCGGCGCCGACGCGCCCCTTCGGCTCCACGCAAAACCAGAGCGTGTGCCACTGGCCGGAAAGGACCCGGACGGTCCCGTTGAATTCCGCGAGGACATCCGGAAAGAGGCCCGGCCTAGTGCGCAGGTAATCGCCGTCATGGCCCGGCGTCACGGGAAGCATCGACGGAACGCAGCCCACCGCGTAAACGGTCATGTATTCCGCAAGGGGCGATTCGATTTTCACCTGCGCGTCGTAATTGCGCGGCTCGTCCGTGGTATAGGCAAGCTGGAATGAATAGATCTCATTCCGGAGCATGGAACCGTGCCGAAGCTCCCCGCCGACGGTTTCCCCGTCTGGAAACACTTTCTCCAGCGAGCTGAGGAAACAGAGTTTTGTCGCCATTTTCTGCCATCTCCATTCTGATCCGCGGGAACAGGATTTCGCCCCGCTTTGCAAAGACAGCAAAAGCGGGGCGTTTTCCCTCCCCTGTCGGGGATGCCGTATTCAGCCTTTATAAAGCTCGGGGCTCTTGAGAATGCCGACCTGGAAAAGCTGATATTCGTAGCTCCACAGGTCTCCGGTCGTGCGCCAGGAATCCGGGCCCTGGTAGAAGGGCACGCTCCGGGTATGGTGCAGCTGACCGAAGCCGTTCTGCCTTGTGTTGTAAAGCTTGATGTCGATATTGTGCCCGCCGGGGGCAAGGTCCGGCAAGCGAATCGCGTAGGGCGAATAGATGACGGAGCCGACGTCGTGCCCGTCAACGGCCACGCGCAGCAGCGCGCCGCGGTACTGCGGCACGCGCAGCACGGCGCCTTTTCCGAAAACGGCTTTCAGATGGTAGACGCAGTTCCCGGTGTAGAACGGAAGGCCCTGCGGCACAATGTCTCCGAACGCAAGCTCCCGCACCGGCTCGACGACCGTTTTTCTCACGCCCGCCACGCGGACGCCGAAGTCGCCGAGCAGATAGCACCACTCAAGATTCGTCCTTCTGCCAAACGGGCAGACAAGCTCAAGCACGTTTTCTCCCTGCCGGATCGGCGGCAGGGCTACCGTGCGGATCGCCTTGTCCACATACCAGCCGGTGGTGGCCGACGCGATCTGCATGCCGTTCCAGATGATCTTCGTCCGCTCGGCGTCTTCCAGCGCAAGAAGCGGATGCTCCACCATGATCTCGCTCGGGATCGTGAAGCGCAGGTGCATCGAATGCTTCGGCGTCTCCTGCGGCAGCAGGTACGGCTGAACCACAGCCGCGCCGCGCGGCGGATAGCCGAGGCGGCCGCGCGCTTCGTTGTCGGCGCGCAGCAGCTCTTCCAGCGGGCGGAGNNCGGATGCTCCACCATGATCTCGCTCGGGATCGTGAAGCGCAGGTGCATCGAATGCTTCGGCGTCTCCTGCGGCAGCAGGTACGGCTGAACCACGGCCGCGCCGCGCGGCGGATAGCCGAGGCGGCCGCGCGCTTCGTTGTCGGCGCGCAGCAGCTCTTCCAGCGGGCGGAGAGGCTCGCCGTCGAGCGCATATTCCGCAAGATCGAGGACGAAGGCGTTCGGCTCCTCCAGCGTCACGGGAACCTTCTCCAGGAAAAGCTCCGGCTCCGTGTCCGGCCGGAAACCGGTCTGCGGCTTTGCCTCGGGTTGCGCGCGTCCCGGCGTCAGGCGCAGCAGGAGGCTGTCGTGCAGATACATCCGGCGCGTGAGAATCGTTTTTCCTCCGCGGTATTCCGCGGCGAGCGGCGTAATGCCGCCCGTCATGGTGTCGTAAAGCACGGGCGCAAATTCACCGTTGAGCGTGATCCGCAGCTCTTCCGCCGGATCGATATCCGGGGACTGCGGCTCTTTGCCCTGCGCGAGGAACAGCCAAAACGCGTCGCCGTCGCGGCGGAGCTGGTACAGCAGGCTGTCGGAGCGCGTTCCGTCCGGCCGGCGCACGTCCACGAAACGGACGTCTTCCAGCGCCTGCAGAACGGCAACGCGGTTGAAATCCACATGCTCGGAAGCATCGTACAGCGCTTTCGGCTCGTCCGACGGGAGCGCGTCGACATACTTCGGGCAGGCGCCGAGGAAAATCAACCGTCCGCCGGCGGCGCGGAACGCCTTCAGGCGCTCAAGCGTCGTCGCGCGCAGCGTCTCGCACGCCGGGACAATCACGACGTCGTAGGACATCTTTCCCACCCGAAGCGGAGCGGAAGCCTTTTTGCAGAGATCGGGCAGGCGCGATTCGCAGAGGAAATCAAAGTCGATGAGGCCGAGCAGGAGCGACTCGGTCAGCTGCTTGAAGTTGGCGTCCATCTGCTCGCGGATCGCCGCCGTCTGTTCGCGCGGGCCCCAGTGCAGCCAGTAGCTCTCGATGGGATGGACGACCGCCACGCGCACCTGCGGTTTGCCGCGTGTCAGGGCCGTGTTGAGGCGCGCAAAATGGTCCTCCACGGCGGAGTACTGGTCCCACCACGGGGACTGGTAGCCGATGGAGGCGGGGTAGTCGCGCTTTGCCTCTCCCTTCATGGACATCCACGTCAGGTGCAGCACACGGGCGGTCACGCCCAGCGCCGCCTGCCAGTCGCCCTGCAGCTTGTGGCCGCGGAAATCGTAGTCCCAGCCCGTCACGCCGTAAAGCTCCGAGAGCATGCCCGGCGCGCCCTGCTGGTGAACGGCGGAAGCCGCCTGCTTCGCCGTGGTGTACTCGCGGTAATCGCAGAGCATGTCGATGCCCGGCAGGCCGAACCCACGGTAGCAGCGCATCGTCTCGCCGACCATCGCGGTCTGGCTCTGGAGCGTCGGCTCCTCCATCATGTGGCCGGTCAGCATCAGACCGTTTTTCCCGCACCACGAGCCGAGCGTGTCGCAGAAAGCGGAGGCGAAGCGCTCCGTCACATGGTCGTGGTAGCGGTAGCGCGAAACGGAGACCTTCCCGTCCGGCAGCTCCCAGAAAAGCTCCGGCAGCGTGTCGAGGGGGTCCTCGCCGTAGGCGGCGCGGTACGTCTCCGGGAAATCGTCGGTCCAGGGGATGACGACGCTCTTCTTTTCCGCCGCGAAGCTCAGCGTCGTCTTTTTGGTAAACTCCGGCTCGTCCGTAAAAATGGAGGGGATCGACTTTCCGAATTCGTCCCCAACCGCCTTTTTATAGGTCTCGTGCGTCACGCGCGCGAATTCCTTTACGGCTTCCGGGTTCAGCGTGTCGATGTACGTCTGGCCGTTGTACCACGGGCTCGGCTTTTCCGTCTCGGGGAACGCGGCCCAGTTCGCCTTTTCGCCGGCCTTCACGCGGCGGTAGGACTTCAGCGTCCCGTCCCAATTGAGCTCGACGTTGTAGGCCGCGAGCGCGCCTTCCGCGGACTCGCCCTCCGCAACGGGGGAAAAGCGGAGGTCCCGCGCGCGGTACTTGACGTCCTTTGTGATTCTCCCGCCCGCCGAGCCGGAGGGCCACCGGTCTTCATCGTAGAGCCAGGTCAGCATTTTCTTCTTTTTGCCTTGCTCCAGCGAACGGCGGACCATCGACATGAATTCATCGCCCAGGTAGGGTGTGTCGAGGCCGGTGCGCACATGGATATGGTACCCGCCGAATCCCATGCGGTGCAGCATCTCGATCTGCTCGTCGATCACGCCGGGCTCCAGCTTGCAGTTCCACGACCAGAACGGCGCGCCCCGGTAATCGTTGGTCGGATTCCGGAACAGTTCCGGATTCAGCGTGGGTTCCTTGCTCTTTTCGTAAAGCATGTCACGTCTCCTTCGTTTCCAGACATCGTTTGTCGGATGCGGCGGAATCCGTTCCCCGGCAGGCATGATTTCTCACCGCGCAAACAAAGCCTGCGTCTCATCAAGAGATACGAATTCCAAAACCGGCATTTCGCCCTTATTGTACTGTCTGCCAATCGAGATTGCAACCCGCGCCGGTCAGATTGCGAAATCGTCACCCGGATCTTTCAAAGTAAAAAGGAACGCGCAGAAGCGCTCATTCCGCGCGGC
>DHAI01000014.1:6536-10376 GCA_002397355.1 Ruminococcaceae bacterium UBA4958
GCGCGGCTAGTCGTCCCGGTTCCGTTTCCCGGTGACCGACTGAATGGAGATCTTCACGATCATGACGGCAGCGAGCTCCTTGCGGATGACTTCGTCCCGCCGCCCGACCGAAGCGGGCG
Source organism: Ruminococcaceae bacterium UBA4958 (assembly GCA_002397355.1). Taxonomy (GTDB): domain Bacteria; phylum Bacillota; class Clostridia; order Oscillospirales; family Acutalibacteraceae; genus Thermocaproicibacter. Next base: position 6,656 of record DHAI01000014.1, read on the forward strand.
CCAGAGCCCGGCACAGCTGCAGCAGCCTTTTCACCTTCTCCTGGCCGTCGGTGATGAAGGACGCCGTCCCCGTCACGATGACGCTGTCGTAATGGGTGACAAACCGCTCCGGCACAATTTCCTCGCGGCCGACCACGACGAAGGAAATCCGGTCGTTTTCCTTCAGGCAGTCGATCTTGCGGCCTTTCGTGGAGCAGTGGAAGAAAATCGCGTTTTCCTCCGGGACATAGAAATAGTTCAGGGGTACCCCGTACGGAGTCCCGTCCTTTGCGGACATGGAGAGAACGCCGTACCGTCCCTCTCTCAGGACCCGGTAAGCGTCCTCCTGCGGCATCTTTCTGCTCGGTCTGATCATAGCTGTAAATCTCCTTTCCGTTTTCGGTGTTTCGCCGGTCCTGCTGCGTATGGTTCCGAATTTTCCGATGCTTTTATTTTGATCCGGCAGCCCCGCCGCGGGGACCGGAACGGCACCCGCCCTTGCCCGGGGCCGGTTGCGTCCCGAGGATTTCGGCTTTCAGCTCTTCGACGGGCGGGCGGTAGTCGCCCGTCGTGTCGATGTGGATGGTGGGGACGTCGAGACGGGGCTCGTCGTACGGGCTCACTTCCAGCGGAACCCCTTTTCTGGCAAGGCCGACGCCCTTGTCCCCGTGGAAATACTCCCGCATGGGGTTGCTGAGGCCCCGGTTCACGAACCGCTCCAGGGCGATCCTGTCGTCCTGAACCTTACAGATCAGCACGAACATTCTGCTTTTCCCCTTCAGCGGATTCAATCGCGGCTCCCATAGCCCGCGCTGAAAAGCGGCCTCCGCGATCAAAGACACACGAGCGGACAAAAGCGCCGAGACCGTTTCAAAGAAAAGATCCGTTACGACCCGATTCGTATCCTCCGGCAGCTCGGACTGCCGTTTCCCAAACGTACGGACGTATCCTTCCTTCAATTCGTCCCGGCTGACGACGGGCAGAAACATCTGCCTGCCGAGCTCCTTCGCAAACGTCGTTTTCCCGGAACCGGGCCTCCCCGTCACGACGAGCAGATACGGCTTCTCCATGTGTGCATCCTCCCTTCCGTATGTCCGTGCCGCGCGGCGCGCCCCGGCGTCCGGGGAATTTTCTCTATCTATTGTTGGGAGCTGCCTTCCCCATCGCGTCCCTCAGGCAGGAAAGGATCCTGGTCCGTTCGGCCCTGAAATCGTTTTCCGAATCGAATCCGACCGGGCGGCCGATGGTGACGGTTCTTTCCTTTCTGCTGACGAACACCGGATAAAACAAAAGCTCCCGCCCCGTTTCCCTGTGGTACAACTTCGCGAGATGGACAAAGCCGCCCGGGAAACGATCCGCAGGCTCCGTTTCGCCCCGATTTTCACCGGTCAGGAAAACGGCCAGATGGTTTCCCTCCCTCAGCGCGGCAACGCTGCGCCGGAAAGTCTCCCTGATCTCCCTTTTCCCTTTATAGACGGGGATCGCCCCCGCCGACCGGAGCACCCGGATGCAGAACGGTTCGATCGCGGCGGAGAGCCATCCGCTCAGGGGCCGTTTCCATCCCAGCTCCTTTTTCACAAAATCCTGCTCCAGGTATTTCCGGCACAGCTTTTTCGCAACGACCTGATAAGTCACCCAAGGCCTGAACGGAAACGGAAAGAAAAGCTCCATGACGACGGGCGCGTAAGAGCCCATGTGATTGCAGACGAAGACCGCGGGCGAGCCTTCGCGGACATTGTCGGCCCCGCTGACGCGGTGGGCGGGGAAGAAAAAGCGCACCGCCCGTTTCAGCGCCTGAAAAGCGATCTGTTTTTTGGTTTTCCCGCCTTGCGTCCGCACGAGTTCCGCCCGCTCCTATCCTTTTTTATATCATCATAAAGGATTGCGCCGCTTTGTCAAGAGCCGCGGAGGCATTCCCCTGCGGCGTCTCCATCGCGCCGGGCAAGCCGCGCAGGTTGTTTCCCGTCGCGGAAACGGCCGCCCTTTTATTTCCCGGAAACATATTCGTTGCCCTCTACATAAAAATCTCCACTTTGCAACGCACGCAACGCGGCTTGTGAGCTGATAACTACCGCCTTACTTCATTCACCACTCCTGCGGAGAACGCATTTTACGACTCCGTTATAAACTCGCAGCACTCCACATGGAGCGTTTCATCATAACCGCGGAATTTAAGTCCGGCGTGTCGGTGGATGAATAAGGGCAAAAACGAGCAAGGCAAATATGTGTCTCTTAAATTCTAATAGCCACTTCCAAAGCAATTTTCAAGTATTTTTCAATATCTGAACGCGGAACTTTCCCCATAGTCCTGGAATTCCAAATTTTTCCGTCAAGACTATCTTCCGCATATAAAAACTGATATGCCGCTATTTTCCTGAATTGACCGGCGGCCATTACGGAAGCGCATTCCATTTCGACGGTGATACATCCGTCCTTTTTACGAGCCTCAACATTATTTCTCGTCTCCCGATAAAAAGCATCGGTTGTCCATGTTTTGCCGAAAACATACGGAATGTTTAGCTCGTCAAAAATACTTCCCAGTCTCTTCGATGAAGGAATATCTACAAAATCGCTTGCAGGCATATAGTGATAACTTGTGCCTTCATCGCGATATGCGGATGTTGGAATAATAAAATGCCCTGCGGTTAATTGCTTATTGAGAACGCCGCAAGAACCAAAAAGTAAAAATTTTTCAGCGCCTTTCGCCAGCACTTCTTCCATCAAAGCAGTTGTCGCCGCACCGCCCAAAACTGTCATATACATACCTAAGTTGTGCCCTTTATATGCGAATTTGTAAATAGGTATCGTTATGCCTGCATGCAGATGGCTTACTTCATGAACCTCGCATATCTCTTTGAGAAGATCAATTATTTTAGATTTGAAAGTTATAACTACCGTACTGGGGAATCCTTCCACAGGAGCTGCAATACAATCCGGCTTTAAAACCTCCGCTGATTTATTATCAAACGTATTTAGAATGCTCATTCTTCCGCCTCCTGTGCGAAGTCATCATAAGTTTTCAAAGCGCTTATTTTGTCGTATCGCTTGCCTGTGACATCCAACCTGCTCACACAATCCCGATAAAATTGAGAAACATTCAAATCGTACCCATGCGAAACCGTGACATCTAAACCGACCACCCGCGCCCGAAGTCCGCCTCTCTGGACTTGTTCTTGCAAACCATTCTTTATAATAGCCTAAAGAATCAGTATATTCTCTTTTCCCATCCATTTGAAGTTTTATAATCACAGAATTCACTTAAGTGATCATTTTCAAAGATTTTAAACATATCATCAAAATCATTTGCAAGCTTATAATTCTTCAAATCCTCTTTATTGATCCAAAACACCTCGCCCTCATTGGAAGGAGATAGCGTCCCCTTAAATTGATTCGTTTTATAAAAAAGCACCACATATCTGCTTAGATCATCATTTTGCCATTGCTTGATCCCACACAAAACAGGATTTTCAATCGTTAGGCCTGTTTCCTCATATACTTCACGAATCACCGCTTCTGTAAAGGACTCACCGTTTTCAATATGACCACCAGGAAAAGTTATGCCGGATCATTTTTTATCAACACGATCTTGCACCAGTATTTTTTTCCCGTCATAAACCATGCACATATTTGTAAATTCCGTTTCTACGCTCCGCTTCATAATCACATAACCTTTCTTGTTAGACTCAAACTGTTATTTTAGGCACTCACTCCTTTACCCTCGACATCAATACCACCGTCTCAA
>DHAI01000026.1:0-2903 GCA_002397355.1 Ruminococcaceae bacterium UBA4958
GTCGAGCGCAAACTTCCCGTCCGCATCAAGGCCGGAACGTCCGCTCAGCAGGAGCTTTCCGCCACTCTGTAGATACCGCTCCAGCTTCGCCCGCAGCGCGGGCGTCACGCAAATCCGGTCCGGGCAGAGGATCAGCCTGTATTTACCGAAGTCCTCTTCCTGGTCGATAAAATTATAGAGCATATGGGATTCCAGCAAAATCCGGTTGGCGCCGGTATCGGAACTCTTCGCCTGCTCCGCTTCCACGCCGCAGGCCTCCGCGCTGAGGACCGCGACGTCCGCGACATTCTCGTAGCCCCGGCACCACGGCTCCTTCGGCTCGATAAAGGCGTAGGCCGCGCCGATCAGGGCAGCGGTGGAACGGTTCAGCTTCCCGCTCGGATGACACTGGCTGCCGATGGAGCACCCCGCCCCGTTCGCGATGGAGAGGGCCGCTTCATATTTCAAAGCGTTCGGGTGCTTGAAACCGCCGAACTCCCCCCACGTCTTGTGGAATTTTCCCGTCATCCCGAGAAAGTCCTTGTGCAGCGTTCTGGCGTAGGCGGCGCTCATGGGGAAATGGTCGTAACCCCAGCCGCCGGTCGGAAGGCTCTCCAGCTCAAGGTGCGTGTCGTACCGGACAAGATCTCTTCTGCCGCGGGCGATATGGCCGGCGTTGTGAAAAATCGTCGCCGTCTTGCTGTAGGAACGGACCAGCTTTTCGACGGCTTCGGCATAGTGCCGGTACGTCAGCCTCCCGTATTTTTTGACGTCCTCATAGTTCCGCGGATCGAGGCCCAGTTCCTTCATCCCGGCCGTACAGCGGTCGCAGCAGCAGGTGCGCTCCGCGGAGATGTCGAGGAAAATGCCGCAGGGGTGGTACCGCTCCATCACCTCCGCGATCTCCGCGAGAAGCTTGTCAAGATACGGCGTATTGTAGCACAGAAGGTGAAAGCCCGGCTTGGAGAAGTCCTGCCCTTCGGTCCCGAATTCCCTGTAAAGCCAGTCGCGGTGGGTGACGGCGTCTTTCTCGTCGAATCCGGCGGAAAGATAGACCGGCGCCCTCACGCCGATTTCCCCGCAGGCCTCCAGCTGTGCGCCGAGCAGGTCGAAACTGAGAGTCGGATGCATCCGGTTGACCTTCGTCGGATGATAGGAGTACCCGTGGTGGCATTTTGAGAACAATGTGATGGAATCCACATGGGCGATCTTCAGCGCTTCCTGAAACTCGCGTTTGTCGAATTTCCCGCCGACATCCGGAATCAGCGGCGATGTGTGGAAATCCAGATGCACCTGGCGGAATCGGAAATCATTCAAGGTCATATCCCTCGCTTTATAAAAATTTTTAAGGAAACCCGTTGGAAAGCAGCTCTCCCGCAGGGACGCCGGCCCCGGGCGCTGAGCGCGGCGGAAGCGGAAAACCCGCTCAGAAGGGACGGCGTGCCGGAAAATGCGGGCAAAACGCATAAGCGTGCTATAATATGTGCAGCAGTTCGCTCAAACGCCCGATTTCTATTCCGGGTGAGTATGCCGCCGATTTGGGAGTCTGGAATTTACCGAACCCTTGCTTGACCCATATGGTTTTCATTCCCAAGGCTTTTGCAGGAAAAATATCGTTGTCGAGGCGATCGCCGACCATCGCTGTTTCCGACGGTCTGCATCCGGACAGATCGACGGCTATCTGGAAAAGCCTCGCATCCGGTTTCATGATGTGATAATCCCACGATGAAACGACAAGGGAAAAATACCGAAAGATCCCCCAAGACTGCAAACGATTGCAAAGGCCCTCGGTCTGATTGGCGATAATGCCGAGTCGGTATTTTGCCGATAACGACTGCAAAACCGGGATCGTGTCCGGATACAGCTTCTCAAGGCTGTGGCGGTAGGGCGCGGGATTGGAAAAGCCAAACTTCCGAATGACCGTCCTGTACTGCGGCCGATATGCTATGGAAGCCCGGACGATTTCCCCGTAAATTTGGGACGGTGAAAGCGCAAGCCTTCGGGCTTCCTGCGTCTCCGCCTGTTCCCGGCACCGGAACGTCCAGACATCGTCCTCGTCCACCAGCGTATATCCTATGTCAAAAAACACGCATTTGACGTCCCGCATTCCAATCCCCCCGTTCTGGGAATTCATCGGGATCAAGTATACCATAAAAGCCGTGAGGATAAAAGGACGAAAATCTCGCGGGCAGGCGCGGGAAAATTCCGCTGATCCCTTCTCGGCCGCGAGGATGAGGAAGAACGGTAACGCGCGGTTTTCGCTTTTCATCATCCGCCCCGTGTGATATACTGGAACTTGTCCCATCATAATCGACTGGAGGGTGCTATCATGAACAGTGAAACCGCGAAGACCATGGAAGAAGCATATGAACCGGAGCAGGCTCAGGTAAAAAAATGGTCGGCTTTCGTGGAGTCCGACGCCGTGAATTTTTTTACGGCAAACAAGATCGAAAAAATGACGATCGAGGACGGCAACGGAAATAAGGCAAAGCTCTCAAGGACAAAGGACGGCGGAATCAAGGTCGATTCCACATCTTCGGTGATTCTCTGAATCTTTTCCGAAAATAAGCCGCGGCGTTGTAAGGGAGCACCCGGAAACGGGTGCTCCCTCGCGTTTTGGATTGACGAATCGGGCACAGCCGGCAAGGTTAGGAAGGGTTCCCGACGATGCGGCTGACGATACCAAACGTATTTTAAAAGCAAGAAATCGCCAACGTCAATCATACGGATTGAAACAGCGCAGTATGCCGGAGGACAGGAAAACGGCGCTGCGGACTCGATTCGCCCTTTCCTTGACTTTTTTTGAATAAACATGATATAATTGAAATGTTTTTATAAGCAATTCTTTCGCATAATGTGTCTTTGCGGAAGCATAATCGATTTGCTCCCGCGGATTTTGGATGCGCCTGCAGCCGATCCCAGAG
>DHAI01000026.1:3108-8733 GCA_002397355.1 Ruminococcaceae bacterium UBA4958
AGTCGAAAAACACATGGATATGGATAAGGATAGAACCATGAAAAATAAGAGTAAATCCCTTCTTAGAAAAAACCTGTTTTCCTTTATCACCATCGTCCTGTCGATGGGTGTGCTGAGCTATTTTCTCGTCAAAGACGACGGGCTGAAAAACCTGTGGGAAGCCGTGCTGAATCTTCAGGTCGGCTGGTTTATCTGCATTTTTGCCGGAACCGTAACCGGCTGGCTGCTGGAAGGCTACGTCCTGCATCTGTTCTGCCACCATCTCTATCATAAATGGACGTTCGGCCGCTCCTTCTATATCGGCATGGTCGGGCTGCTTTACAGCAACCTGACTCCGTTCTCCATGGGGGAACCGGTGGAAATCTACAACATGACGCGCCTTGGCATGGACGTGGGCGCCGCGAGCTCCATCATCGCGATAAAATCCCTCGTGCACCACGGCGTCACGTTCTTTTATTCCCTGCTGCTGATCCTCCTGAAGCTGAAATTCTTTCAGACAACCATCAGCAGTTATTCTTTTGTCACCATTTTCGGCCTGATCAGCAACTGCATCTTCATCGCCGCGGTCCTGCTGGTGATCGTCAACCAAAACCTGACAGAGAAGATTCTGAAGATCATCGTGCGTGTCATGAACTGGATGAAGCTGCAAAAGCTTTCCGACAAATTTTACCATAAGGTGCACGATCAGCTGCAAATTTTTCACGTCAGCTCCAACGTTATGGGAAATTCTTTCCCGTTGTATTGCTTCGCCACGTGCATCACGCTGGGGCAGATCACGATTTCCGGCCTTGTCTCTTACTTCGTTTACCGCAGCTTCAACCTGAAGGGACAGTCCGTTTTAACGATGATTGCCGGCGATGCCTTTACGACGATGGTGGCGTCCTTCATCCCCCTCCCCGGATCCTCGGGCGGCATGGAGGGCGGCTTCGTTTTGTTCTTTCACGACTTCTTCGGAGACAAGATCATCCCTGCCGTCACGTTGTGGCGCACCGTCACGTATTATCTTGAAATCCCTATCGGGGCCCTGATCTCCTATATCGGCGGCAAAATCTATACGCCGGAAAACACGGACCTCTCCTGAACGGAATCGGCTGAAAAGTCCGAAAAAAAGAAGGCGCACCGCCCTTGTGCCCGGCATGCGCCCGCAGAACATATCTTTCTCAAGAGCCGCATTCAGCGGCTCTTTTTATACCGCCGGTTTTCCCGGCCCACCGGGATCCTCCGGCTTTTCCCCGGCCTGCACGCCGAGGTAGTACGGTTTGTATTTGGAATATAAAATCTTTTGACGAACGTAGATTCCGGAATAACCGGACAGCATATAGCTGATGCCCGCCGCCAGAAAATAGAACAGGATGCCCTGCGCGCCGAAAATCTCCACGCTCATTACAACGGCGGACAGCGGACAGTTCGTCACGCCGCAGAACACCGATAAGAATCCGATTGCGGCGCCGAATGACGGATCCAAGCCGAGCAGCCCGCCGAAGGAACAGCCGAACGTCGCCCCCACAAAAAAGGCGGGAACGATCTCACCGCCTTTGAACCCGGCGCCCAGGGTAACTGCGGTAAACAGCAGCTTCAGCGCAAACGCCTCCGGCCGCGCTGTTCCGCGGAAAGCGGCGAGGAAGGCGGATTGCCCCATGCCGAGGTAATCGCGGCCGAAAACAAGGGCGAGCAGAACGACCAGCGCGCCGCCCGCGGCCGCACGAAGATACTGGTTCGGCAGGTACTTCCGGTAAAGACGGCCCGCCGCGCGCATCGCATAGCAGAACAGGATGCTGACGCCCGCGCACAGCGCGGCCAGAGCCGCCACCCGGACAAACGGAAGAACGGCAAACGCGGGAACCCCGCGAACGGCGAACGCCGTCGGCCTGAGCCCGCACGCGCGGGAAACGGCCAAAGCCGTAAGAGCCGCAATGGTGCAAGGCACCAGCGCCGCGTAGTACATGACGCCGACGCTGATTACCTCCATCACAAACATCGCCGCGCCGAGCGGCGTGCCGAAGAGTGCGGAAAAGCAGGCCGTCATTCCGCACATCGTCGCCAGATGAAGGTCTTTCTCATCCAGGCGGAAAAGGCCGCCGACATGGTAGCCAAGGCTTCCGCCGAGCTGCAGGGCGGCGCCTTCGCGGCCGGCCGAGCCGCCGAACAGGTGAGTCAGGCAGGTGGCGACAAAAATAAGGGGGGCCATAATGAGCGGTATCGGCTCCGGCGAGGAGATGGACTCGATGACAAGGTCCGTTCCTTTCGGCCGCTCAACGCCGCACACCCGGTAAAGAAAAACGATCAAAAGGCCCGCGGCCGGGAGCAGCCAGACAACCCAGCCGCTTGCCTCCCGGAATGCCGTTGCCCAACGGACGCACAGGGAAAACAGGGCGCCCGCCCCACCGGCGACCAGGCCGATGAGAACGGCCAGCACGACCCATTTGAAAAATGAGAATCCGCCCTCCCTCCAGCCCGGGTATTTTCTTCCGGGCCGGTCGTTTTTTCTCGCTTGAAACGGCCCGCAGACCTCTGCGGGTAGATCTTCTGGCCGAGGCATGCTTCTCCTTCTCCCGAATGATAATCTGATAAAAGTATAAAAGAAAACCCAGCCGTTTCTTAGAGGAAAAGGGAAGAATCACTTTCCCAAAATGGTCCGGGAATTGTAACTTTCGACGGTACGAAAGCCGTCACGCCGGGAATTGAAAAAGATCGCTGAGCCATTCCATGGCGAGGCGCACCCAGATCGCGTTATGGGCGAGCGGGCATCCGACCTCCACGTTGCAGACCGACATGCCGTGGCCGCCCTTCTGGAAGATATGGCACTCGAACGGGACGCCGTGTTCGCGCAGCGCCGCGGCGAACATCATTGCGTTTTCGACGGGAACGCAGTCGTCCTCTTCGGTGTGCCAGAGGAAAGTCGGCGGCGTGTCGGCGCCGACATGCTTTTCCAACGAATAAAACCGCACCTGCTCCGGGGTCGGCTTTCCTCCGCAGAGCGCCTCGATGGAATCGCGGTGCGATTTCAGGCCGGCCGTGATAACGGCGTAGCAGAGGATCATCGCGTCCGGGCGGTTGCCGCCGCCCTTCGTGTCGATCTTCGCTTTCAGCTCCGGGGAATCCCAGAGCGTGCCGAGGCTTGCGGCGGCGTGGCCGCCGGCGGAAAATCCCAGCACGGCGATCTGGTTCGGGACGACGTGCCACTCTTTGCTGTTCTCCCGGATTTTCATCAGCGTGAGTGAGCCGTCGATCAGCGGACGGAGCTGCGTCGCGTCCCCCTTGATGGAATAATCCAGGATGAACACCTGATATCCGCGTGCGAAAAACGCCATCGCGGGCGGATCGGCTTCCCGGTCGGAAAGAAAGACATACCCGCCGCCCGGGTAAATCACAACGCACGGGCGCTCCGTGCGTTTCGGCATCTCCACCGAAACGTCGTGCAGGTAGCCGATCACGTGGGCTTTGCTGTTGGGGTTCGGCTGAAATTTCACGATTTTCATTCCAAAAGCTCCCTTAAAATTATCCCGCCGCTTCCGCCTGTCCTCCCGAACGAGAAAGACGTACGGATACCGGCAGGTTTTTTTCTTCCGCAGGCAGGCGTACTTCCCGCCCCTCCCGAAACCGTCCGGGCAAGGGGCCGGCTTTACTCCTTTTTCCCCTCGATCGCGTTCTCCAGCGTGTGCCAGCCGAGCACCGCGCATTTCACACGCGCCGGCATGTGGGAGATGTCCTTCAGCGCCACGGCTTCGTCCAGCTCTTCGAGCCGGCCCTCGTCCTTGATTTCCCCCTTGATCATGCCGAAAAACAGGTTGGCGAGGCGCAGCGCCTCTTTCGTCGTCTTCCCCTTGATGAGGTCGATCATGATGGAGGCCGAAGCCTGGGAAATGGCGCATCCCACACCGGTAAAGCCGGCGTCCTCGATGACGCCGGCTTTTACGCGAAGCTGGAGCGTGATCTCGTCGCCGCAGCTCGGGTTGACGCCTTTCAGCGAAATGGTCGGGTTTTCGATCGGATGTTTGTTCCGCCTGGAATTATTGTGCTCCGTCAGAATCTGCGTATAGATCTCGTTAAGCTCCAAGGCCGAGCCACCCCCTGACTTTTCTCAGGCTCTCGAGAAAAGCGTCCGCGTCTTCCTTTGTGTTGTAGAAATAGAAGCTTGCGCGGCAGGTCGAATTCACGCAGAGATAGTCCATCAGCGGCTGCGCGCAGTGGTGGCCGGCGCGGACTGCGATGCCGTCCGCGTCCAGGATGCTGGCCACGTCGTGCGGGTGGACTCCCTCCACGTTGAAGGAAATCACGCCGCCGCGGTTCTCTCTGTTCCGCGTCCCGCCGTAGACGACGACATGCGGGATTTCCGCAAGCCCGTCCAGCGTGTAATTCAGCAGCTCGTTTTCCGTTTTCTGGATGCGGTCATAGCCGACGCCCTCCAGGTAGCGGATAGCAGCCTCCAAGCCGACCGCACCGCCCACGTTCTGCGTGCCGGCCTCGAATTTCTGGGGCAGCGGCGCGAATGTGGAATCCTGCTCGTGCACATACTCGATCATCTCGCCGCCGCGCAGGAACGGCGGCATTTTCTCCAGCAGCTCCTTGCGGCCGTAGAGCACGCCGATGCCCATCGGCGCCATCATCTTGTGGCCGGAGAACGCCATGAAATCCGCCCCCAGCTCCTGTACGTTCACCCTGCGGTGGGGAACGCTCTGCGCGCAGTCCGCCACCACGACGGCACCCGCGGCGTGGGCCCTGTCGGCGATCTTCCGCACGGGGTACACCGAGCCGAGCACGTTGGAAACGTGCGCCACGGCGACGAGCTTTGTCCTTTTCGTGATTTTCGCGTCGATCTCCTCATCGGTCAGGCGGCCGTCCCGGTCCGGGTAGAGGTAGACGAGCTTCGCGCCCTTCGCCTTCGCGACCATCTGCCACGGCACAAGGTTGCTGTGGTGCTCGCTCACCGGCAGGGCGATCTCGTCGCCCTCCCGCAGGAACGTCATCCCGTAGCTGTACGCCACAAGGTTGAGCGACTCGGAAGCGTTGCGCGTGAAGATCACCTCGCAGTCCTCCCCCGCGCCGATAAACTTTCTCACGGCGGAGCGCGCGTCCTCATAGCGCTGCGTGGCTTTCACGCTCAGTTCGTAGAGCCCGCGGTGCGGGTTCGCGTTCTGCGTGCGGTAGAACTCGTCCACCGCGCGGATCACCGGCAGCGGCCGCTGCGACGTGGCGGCATTGTCGAGGTAGACAAGCCGTTTTCCGTTCATTTTCTGATTCAGGATCGGAAAATCCTCAGCCCATGGGTTCAAGTTTGCTCAGCCTCTCTTTCACATACGCCATAATCGCGCCGCGCAACCCTTCGTCCGGGATACGGTCCGTCACGGGCCGGAACTGCGCCTCGATCAGAAGTTTTTTTGCGTCCGTTTCGCTCAGGCCGCGCGACATGAGGTAGAACAGGCGGTTGGCGTCGATCTTCCCCGTGCTCGCGGCGTGCTGGCCTTCCACGTCTTCCTCCTCGCAGAGGATGAGCGGCGCGGTGCGGCTGCGCACCTTCGGGCTGAAAAGGAGATTGAACTCGCTTTCGCGGCCTTTGGCGCGCTTCGCGCCGCGCAAAAAATTGATCGTTCCGCGGAACGTCTTCTCGCTTTCGTCCAGCAGAGC
>DHAI01000026.1:8961-18113 GCA_002397355.1 Ruminococcaceae bacterium UBA4958
CGGCTGCGGTCCCCGAAATAGATCGTGTCCAGCCTCAGGCGGCTCCCGGCGCCGTTCAGGCGCGCCTTTACGCCGGAATAGGACTTTTCCGCGCCGAGCTCCGCCTGGACCACGTCGATCAGCGCGTCGTCCTCCGCCGTCGCGCCGACGTTGTCGAAATGCGTGCAGCCGTCGCCGAGGAGCTGCACCTGCACCAGATGGATCGCCGCGCCCTGCGCGGCATACAGCTTCGTCAGCCCGCCGTGGAATCCGGCGGCGTCTCCGGCCGAGCGGCAGCTCATCACGACGGTGACCTCGCTGCCCTCTCCCGCGGCGACCGTCACGTTGTCCGCAACGGCGGGGTTTTCCGCGCTCAGCAGATAATCCAGGCGCACGGGCTCCCGAACCTTGACGCCGGGCGCCACGCGCAGCGAAACGCCCGTATTCGCATTCTCCTTTACAAACCCGGCCGCTTCCGCGCCCATGCCGGTTTCCGGCTCGGGGCCCGGGGCCGCCTGTTCCGAAACGGTCACGCCCGCGGGAAGCGCGGCAAGCGGCTCCCCGGCATAAGGCCGGAATTCGGGTGCCTCCGCGTTCAGCCCGGCATCATTGATGCCGAGGTGATTCCACGTCTTCGTGGGCATGGCATTGACATGATTCAACAATACATTCATCGCATCCCGCCCCGGCTCAGCCGATGGCGCCCTCCATTTCCAGCTTGATCAGGTTGTTCATCTCCACCGCGTACTCCACCGGAAGCTCCTTGGCCACCGGCTCCGCGAAGCCGGTGACGATCATCGCCCTCGCGTCTTCCTCGGAGATGCCGCGGCTCATCAGGTAAAAAATCGCGTCGTCGCTGATGCGGCCGATCTTCGCCTCGTGGCCGACGTCCACGTCGTCGTTGCGGATGTCCATGACCGGCACGGTGTCGGAGCGGGAACGGTCGTCCAGCATGAGCGACTCGCAGTTGACGGAGGACCGACAGCCGTAAGCCTGCGGCAGGATCTCCACGGAGCTGCGGTAGGTGCACACGCCGCCGTCTTTCGAGATGGATTTCGTATTGATGCTGGAGTACGTGTGCGGCGCGGCGTGCACGACCTTGGCCCCGGTATCCAGATTCTGGCCCTTGCCGGCGAACGTGATGCCGGTGAATTCCATCCTGGAATTTTCTCCTTTTAATATGCTCATCGGATAGAGGTAGGAAACGTGGGAGCCGAACGAGCCGGAAACCCACTCGACCGTGCCGCCTTCCTCCACCAGCGCGCGCTTGGTATTGAGGTTATACATGTTTTTCGACCAGTTCTCGATGGTGGAGTAGCGCAGGCGGGCGTTTTTCGCCACATACAACTCCACGCAGCCGGCGTGCAGGTTCGCCACATTGTACTTCGGCGCGGAGCAGCCCTCGATGAAATGCAGGTCCGCCCCCTCGCCCAGAATAATGAGCGTATGCTCGAACTGGCCGGCGCCCGGCGCGTTCAGCCGGAAATACGACTGCAGCGGGATGGACACCTTCACGTGCGGCGGGACGTAGACGAACGAGCCGCCGGACCAGACGGCGCCGTGCAGCGCAACGAACTTGTGGTCCGTGGGCGGCACCAGCTTCATGAAGTGGTCCCTGACCATGGGGCCGTACACCGGGTCGCGCACGGCGCTCTCCATATCGGTGTAGACGACGCCCTGACGGCGGACCTCCTCGCGCACGTTGTGGTAGACGACTTCGGAATCGTACTGCGCGCCCACGCCGGCAAGGGAATCACGCTCCGCCTTCGGGATGCCGAGGCGCTCAAACGTGTTTTTGATGTCGTCCGGCACCTGCGCCCAGTTGCCGCGCATGGGGGTGTTCGGGCGGATATAGGTGATGATGTCCTCCATATGGAGGCCGTCGAGCGAAGGGCCCCATGCAGGCATGGGAATCCTGTTGTAGATCTCGAGCGACTTGAGGCGGAATTCGCGCATCCACTCCGGGTCGTTCTTCTTTGCGGAGATTTCCTCCACGATTTCCGGCGTAAGGCCCTCTTCCACCTGGTAGGAAGCGTTCACCTTATCCCGGATGTCGTAAATGGTGCGGTCGATATCCTGCACCTGAGTCTTTTTCTTTTCCATTTGTTTTTCCTCCGAACCGTCAGACCGATGCGGCAAGCTGCTGGAACCCGTTCGCGTTGATCTCGCGGATCAGTCCGCTGCCGCCGCTTCTCACGATCCTGCCGTCCATCAGCACATGCACATAGTCCACGTTCAAATACTCGAGGATCTTCGTGCTGTGCGTGATGATGAGCAGCGAATTCTCGGAGCTGTGGAACTTCTCCACGCCCTGCGAAACGATCTTCACCGCATCCACGTCCAGGCCGGAGTCCGTTTCGTCCAGGATCGCGAGCTGCGGGCGCGTCATCAGCATCTGCAGGATCTCGGACTTCTTCTTCTCGCCGCCGGAAAACCCGACGTTCAGGTAGCGCGAAGCATACTCCGCGTCCATATCGAGGTCCTTCATCTTTTCCGCAAGCTCTTTTTTGAACGCGAAAAGCCGCACGGGCTTGCCCGTAACGGACATGCGCGACGTGCGCAGGAAGCTCTCCAGCGTGACGCCCGGCACTTCCTCCGGGTTTTGGAACGAGAGGAACAGCCCCGCTTTCGCGCGCTCGTTTGCCGGCGCGTGGGTGATGTCTTTCCCGTCGAAAAGGATTTCCCCCGCCTCCACCTTGTACTGCGGGTGACCCATGATCGTATTGACCAGAGTGGATTTTCCAGCGCCGTTCGGCCCCATCAGCACGTGGACTTCGCCGCGGTCCACGTCGAGATTCAGGCCGTTCAAAATGACGGAGCCGTCTACGCTTACCTTCAGGTCTTTGACTTTTAACAGCATATCTTGCACCTCTGCCGGGAAGGTTTCCCGATTTTCATTCTGTTCGTCTATTGTATACTAAAATGATGTACGTTTCTATTATACCAAAATTTCGCCGCAATGCAAGACGCGGCGCATGGAAATTATCGAAAATCGCCCGGGCTGCAGCCGAGGATTTCCGCAATGCGGGCAAGGGTTTTGGAATCCGGTTCTTTTTCGAGGTTTTCCCACTCGAAAAGCTCCTTCTGCGTCACGCCCAGGCGGGACGCCATTTCCTCGCGCGTAAGGCCCGCAGCCTCGCGGTAGCTGGCCATTTTTTTCACCGGCTCCAACAGGAAGGCAAGCTGCCGGTCCTCGTCGACCAGCAGCGGGCGGCCGTCGTGGAGCATCACGCGGCAGGGCCGTCCGTTTTCGGCAAAAACGGCCGGCCCGCCGCTTGCATCCTTGCCCTGCCTGTAATGCGCGGGCAGAACGTAATCCCTGCCGCCGTCGTCCGTACCGTTCGCTTCGTCCGTATTCCTCCACGGCAGGAGCGAGCAGCTTTCTAGTTCCCGATCCGGACTCTGCGCGGAGTAGCAGACGGTTTTGTAAATCGTGACGATCCTGCTCATCGGATTTCCTCTTTTCCGTTCTCAGACTCAACCGGTTTCCCGGTTACTTATTATACCACAGGATTTCCCTTTTGAACCGTGCCCACGCCCGCCGCGCGCGGGCATCATAAACAACGCGCCGTTTCCCCCGTTCCGCGTTTCGGGGCGGAGCTTTCATTTTTACCCGTCATCCGTTTCCAGTCCCAGGCTGCGGATATACCGCGGAAGGCCGGCCTCAAAGTTCACGCCGAGCCGCGGATCGGTCCCGGCATCGTGCGTGCGCCGGATGCAGCCCTCCGTAAAATCGACGCCGATCCGCGCGGCCCGCAAAAGCGGGAACCCGTTCAGCAGCGCGCCGAGCAGCGCGCTGGCAAACACGTCCCCCGTGCCATGATAAAGCCCCTCGACGCGGTCTCCGAGCACGAGGTCGGCCTTGTCTGTTTCACCGTCGTACACGGCACAGCCGATATGCGCCCTTTCCGTCCACACTCCCGTGAGCACGACCTTCCTCGGCCCGCGCGCGGCAAGCCCGTGCAGCAGACCCGCGAGATACGCCTTGCCATACGGCCCTTCGCGGTAAGGCTCGCCGAGCAGGAACGCCGCTTCCGTCACGTTCGGCACAACGAGGTCCGCCTTCGCGCAGAGCTTCGCCATTCCGCACGGGAAATCCGGCCGGAAGGATTCATACAGCCGCCCGCCGTCCGCCATGACGGGATCGACACAGACGAGCGCGCGCTCCCCCCGAAATTCGTCGATCAGGCGGGATACGGCCGCGAGCTGCGCGTATGAGCCGAGGTAACCGGTGTAGATCGCGTCGAAGCGCAGGCCGATCGACCGCCAGTGCGCGGCGATTTTCGGGATGTCCTCCGTCAGATCGCGGAAAGTATATCCGGTGAAGCCGCCGGTCTGTGTGGAAAGCACCGCCGTCGGCATCACGTCCGTCTCGATCCCCGCCGCCGAAAGGACCGGCAGCGCGACGGTCAGCGAGCATTTTCCCACGCAGGAAAGGTCGTGAATCGCCAGAATTTTTTTTTGTTGTTCCATCTATTTCCCCGAATTCCGTTTTCTCTATTCTATCGCCCGCGGGGCCTTTTTTAATTTCTGAATTGAAAAAACAAGAATACGACTGGTTTCCGGAATTTCCAGAGGAATCGACGGGTTTTCCCAGCGTGAAATTCCCAAATTTTTTTCCTGCTTTCCCCGCGCCGCAGCGCATCGCGCTTCCGGCCCTTTTTCCGCCCAGCCTTTTCTATTGAAAGAAAAGGCTGGCAACATAAAAAAAGATCTGCGTGGCAAAGTAACATTGCGGTGCAGGGAGGTGAAAAATTGAAACGATATCAGAATTTTCTGGCCGCGTTCTCCACTGTCTTCGGGCTTCTTTTTGCCACGGTGCTCGGGACGGCGGATTATTTTACGCCCGACTCCTATCTTGTCGAGGAAGGCAGCGGAGTAAACTGGCAGAACAATTTGTTTTCCGTCGTGAAAAAAGGTTCCTCCGAAGTTTCCGCAGACACAAGGGATTCCAAAACCTACCGCGCGGAATTGATGCTGTACCGCACAGTTCCGGTAAAATCGGTGCAGGTGGAAGAAGTCAAGAACGCCTCCGTCACGCTCGGCGGAATGCCGTTCGGCATTAAAATGTTTACGAACGGGATCATGGTGGTCGGCCTGGCGGACATCAAAACGGAAACGGGCTGCTTCAACCCCGCAACGGAAGCCGGACTGAAAGTCGGGGACATTATTACTTCCGTCAACGGAAAATCGGCCTGCTCGAATCTGGACGTCGAAAAAATTGTGGAGGGCTCAGGTGGCCGGCCCATCCAATTTACCGCAGACCGCGGCGGACAGAAAGTCTCCGCCTCGGTTCAGCCGGTCCGCGACGAATCGGACGGAGAATATAAAGTCGGCCTGTGGGTTCGGGACAGCACCGCGGGAATCGGAACCATGACCTTTTACGATCCCGCCGAAAAATGCTTTGCCGGCCTCGGCCACGGCATCTGTGATTCCGATACCGGCCGCTTGATGCCGCTACTGAGCGGGGATGTTGTCCCTGTCACCATAAGCGGCATTACAAAAGGGCTGAAAGGGACACCAGGTGAACTGCGCGGGTACTTTACCGACGAAATGGCCGATGGTACGCTTTTTGAAAATGTCGCTTCCGGTGTCTATGGTACCCTCAACAAAACGGTGGAAGGCAAACCAGTCAAGGTTGCCATGAAGCAGGAGGTAAAAACCGGACCAGCCCAAATTTATACCACTATTAGCGGCAATACTCCAAAACTCTACAGCATCGAAATTGAAAAAATCGACTACCGCGACGGAGTCCAGTCCAAGAACCTTATCCTGCATATTACCGACCAGCAGCTTCTTTCCCAGACGGGCGGCATCGTACAGGGTATGAGCGGCAGCCCAATTATCCAGGACGGCAAGCTTGTCGGCGCCGTCACGCATGTTTTTGTCAACGATCCTACACGCGGTTATGGCATTTTTGCGGAAAGCATGTTGGCAGAATCCAAAAATGTAAGCAAACAGGAACAAAAGCTTGCTTCCTAAGTTGCCTGAAAATCTGTTTCCATCCGGATTTTCCCCTGGAATCAAAAAAATATTTTACCAACCTATTGCCATTTTTACCAATATATGGTATTCTATTGTTATAAACAATCAACTTAGGGGGAGTCAACAGATGGAAAAGCGCATGAAATTACTGATTGCAAATGACAGTAGCGAGTTTCGCAGTGAGTATGGTCGAGTTTTTGAAAATTCTGGTTTTGACGTCACTTATGTTCCAAAAGACGGGATGCAGTTGCTGGAAAAGACAGAGGCACTTCATCCGGACGTTGTTCTCACCGACCTGTTTATGCCAAGGCTGGACGGGATTGGCGTCATGAAAGCACTTCAGGCAAAGCCAACTGAAAATCGACCGTTCTTTGTGATTATTTCCAATTTTACCAGCCCCGCACTGGAACGGGAGGTGATGACTTCCGGCGCATCCTATTTTGCTGTTGCCCCATTTAACGCTGCTGACCTTGCAGAACGCATCTGCCAGCTTTGCTCCATGAATTGCACGAAAATGCCGGAAGCACAACAACTCCCCGCAGAACAGGATTCATCCCTGAAAATTCAGGTCACGGAAATTCTCCATCAGATCGGTGTTCCAGCTCATATTAAAGGGTACCATTATCTGCGCGATTCCATTCTCATGGCAGTTGAAGACCCGGATATTATCAATTCCGTTACGAAGCGCCTTTATCCGGGTGTTGCCAAGAAATATAATACTACAGCATCCCGCGTAGAGCGCGCCATTCGCCATGCAATTGAAGTGGCGTGGGACCGCGGCGACGTTGATATTCTCAATTCTTACTTTGGCTATACCATCCACAACACGCGCGGCAAGCCGACCAACAGTGAATTTATCGCGATGATTTCCGATCGGCTGCGCCTTCACATGAAAACAGCATAAAAATCAAAATGCTCCTCTTTCCCGTACGGAAAAGAGGAGCCTACTGTTTTATTTGCTAAAAAATTCAGCAGCGGCCTGGGTTTCCGTGTATCCTCATTGCAAGGATTGCGCTGGCCAGCATGCTGAATGTACCAAGCAGGAAAATAAACCGCAGATTCGGTGTCCCGCTGCCCCAAACCTTTTCAATGAGGTAAATCATTCCGGAGCAGGCAGCCGAACCGACAAGGGAAGCGACTCCATTCAGTGTTGAGTTTACAGAAAAATAGGCACTCCGCTCATGCTCAGGGATCGTATCAACCTGAAGCTTCAGGAGCCCTACGTTAAGGCCTGCATTTGGCACTGCACCAAGGATGGAAAGAAACGGGTACATATAGAGAACATTGCTTTTCGTTGTCAGCATCCATAGAAAACCAGTAAAGGCTGTAAGAACCATACTGGCTGCCGTAATATTCCGCCAGCCAAAACGCGGTGCAAATTTTGCGGCGGCAGGTGTTGCCAGAGAACGTACAAGGCATGAGATCGTTGTCCACAGCATAATATGGAAAAAATCAAAGTTAAGAACACGGATTTGAT
Organism: Ruminococcaceae bacterium UBA4958; assembly: GCA_002397355.1. Taxonomy (GTDB): domain Bacteria; phylum Bacillota; class Clostridia; order Oscillospirales; family Acutalibacteraceae; genus Thermocaproicibacter. The sequence continues at coordinate 16,403 of DHAI01000026.1, forward strand.
AAATTGAGTAATAGCCTCCAATAAACATACTGGAAAAGCTGAAAATAATATATGTCAGGAGAACCTGCATGAATTTCCGGTTATGCAGGGGAGCCGACATCATCTTATACATTGGGGGCGACATTGGGTGCGGCGATTCACTGATTTGCTGCGGCAGTGGAATGCGGTAGAAAACAGCAGCACTGAGGACCAGTAAAACGGTTGCAATCCAGCCGACCGTTAAAAATCCTTGTTTCTGCGTCCCCATTGCCGACGCACGAAAAAGGACGAGGCTCATCACACAGAATGTAACCGTTTGAAGCAGGATAAAGCACATTTCCCGAATAGAATAATAGTTATCTTTAACGTGCCCTTCCACACAGGTAACCAGCCAATCTGTTAAAGACGGACCGGAAATTTGGAAAATTGCAACAGAAAGCAGATAGCAGAGGCTCATCACTGCAACCCCGGCATTCTGCGGCAAAAGGACTGAAAAGAAGGTAAGGGGCAGAAGGATTCTCCAGAGTATATTGATACCGCGGAGGAAAAGCCCTTTTTTCTTCGTGCGGGCATACCAACAGCCACCCACAAGTTGAAGAACTGCTAAGGTAGAGGTTGTCCCTGTTAACAGGTTGGCTGTCGACAGCGGCACTTTATAAAAGCTGGTCAGGGCGGCAATCACGGTGCCCGCACACGACCAGTAAACTGCTTGGTTGAGCATTGTATCCAGGATAAAATTCCGAGCGTCCCGATTCATTACAGATTTCCCTTCTGCTGGTGCCGGATGCGTCCTTTTTCTTATGCATGATGCAGAGAAACGGAAAGCAGGTAAATAATAATACAGGCAGCATATATGCACGCAATAGTACTCATTATATCAGCCCGTCCTAAAAATTCAACTAGCAAAGGAATGTAAATTTATTTTGTCTTTTTCGGGGGAAAACAGATGGATTTCCTTACAGCAGTCTGCCATGCGCTGCAAAGCAAAGAAAGCACAGAAGCCGGCTTAAGGCCGGCTTCTGTGCTTTTGGGGAGGAGTTGTATTGAAAAGGTGTGGCACCAGCCACTTGACTTGTAATCAAAATTTAATACTGGATTGTTGTTTCTAACCTTTGTAATTTCATTATAATTCCGGTTTACCTAAATTGTCAACGCTTCATAATCTACTTTTATAATATTCTACTCTTTGTATAAAATGTGCACACATAAAATTCAAAATTAGGCGTTTTTCGCGTCCTTTCAAAGTCTGTACCAAGTCCTCCTTCCCCGGCTGCTTGTATTCCGGCCTTTGGAATGATACACTTAAGAAAATTACTTTTCTGGGAGGAACTATGGAACTTACAAAAAATCAGACAATCCCTTTGAATATTACCGGATACAGTGCAGAAGGCAGCGGAGTTGGCCATTACTGTGGAATTGCCGTCTTTGTTCCGCTCACGGCGGCAGGCGACCGACTTGAAGTGAAAATTTTGAAGGTTGCAAAAAACTGCGCGTACGGAAAAACAGAGAAAATTATCGAGCCATCGAAAGACCGCATTGCATCTGACTGTCCACAGTTCACGCGCTGCGGAGGATGCGTTTACCGTCATATCACTTATGAAGCGGAGCTGCACGCAAAGCAGCAGCGTGTACAGGATGCACTGGAGCGCATCGGAGGACTGCATTTTGCACTGTTGCAGCCTATCGTTGGCGCGGAGAATCCAGACCATTACCGCAACAAGGCACAGCTCCC
>DHAI01000026.1:18328-18498 GCA_002397355.1 Ruminococcaceae bacterium UBA4958
CTTGGTTTTTATGCGACGCACAGCCACCGTATTATCGACTGTGAAGAATGCCTGCTCCAACCGGAGGAATTTACCGGTGCCATGCGTGCATTCCGCGAATGGGATCGCAAGACACATGATGAAGTTTATAACGAATCCACAGGCCACGGACGCCTGCGCCACCTGTTCCT
>DHAI01000025.1:0-6169 GCA_002397355.1 Ruminococcaceae bacterium UBA4958
CGAATCTGGGTGACGCCTCCAACGGCAGCCCCGGCAGTCATCCAGACTGCCGGGGATTTTCCGTCTCGGGGGCCGCGCTTTTCCCGCCGGCTTTTTCGGTGCGGGCGGCGCGGAAGGGATGGCCGGGCTTTTCCGGCCCGGCGTTTTTTCCGGGAGGGCGCATGAATTACGACAAACTCGTGAATACCGTGGCGGATATCGGCAACCTGCTGATTGCGAACGGCGCGGAGATTGCCCGCGCGGAGGAGTCCATGCGCCGCGTCTTTTTTGCGTACGGCGCGGAGGACGGCCAGGTCTTTGCCATTCCCACGTTTCTCAGCGTCTGCGTCACCACGGCGGACGGACACCCGGTGACGACGATCCGCCGCATCCCTTCTCACGACGTGAACATGAGCCGCGTGGAGCTGGCGAACGACCTGTGCCGCCGCGTGTGCCGCACGCGGCCCCCGTTGGATTCCGTGAACCGGGATATCCGGCGCATCGCCGCCCTGCCGGTTTTGTCGCCCGGGGCGCAGACCTTCGCGTTCGCCTGTGTGGCCGCCGCCTTTACGCTTTTTTACGGCGGCAATTATCCCGACGCCGCCGTCGCCTTTCTCTGCGGCGCGGTGATCCGCCCGGTCTGGCTGCTGCTGGAGCGGCTTCACGCAAACCGTTTTTTTGCGTATATCGTCGCAAGCTTTGTGTCGGCGGCGGTGGCCCTTGTGTTTAACCATTTTTACGTCCCGCTGGATTACGACAAGGTCATCATCGGCGCGCTGATGAACCTTGTGCCCGGGGTCGCGATCACGAGTTTCATGCGGGACATCATCGCGGGGGACATGATCGCCGGCATCCTGCGGTTTACGGAAAGCGTTCTCGTGGCCGCGGCGATCGCGATCGGCGCCGGCATTGCGCTCACCGCGACGCGGATGCTTCTGGGGGTGTAGCGATGGAGTATCTTGCCTGCCTGTGGGCGTTTTTTGCCTGCGCGGCGTTCGGGCTGGTTTACAACACGCGCGGGTGGACGCTCCTGTTCGCGTCGCTCGGCGGCGCGCTCGGGTGGTTCGTCTACCTGACGTTCGGCTTCCTGGGCAACGATATTCTGCAGTTTTTTCTGGCCACGGTCGCCACGGCGCTCTATTCGGAGATTCTGGCCCGCGTGATGAAAAAACCGGCGACGGAATTTCAGATCATCGCGCTTTTGCCGATGGTGCCCGGCGGCGGGATTTTTTATACGATGGAATACTGCGTGATCGGCAACAACCAGATGTTCCTGCAGACGGGCCTGCACACGCTGGGAATCGCGGGGGCGCTCGCGACGGGCATCCTGCTCGTTTCGTCGCTGTTCCGGATCGGAAATCCACCCTATGACAGGCAGACGCAGAAAAAGCCGTAAGCTGAACGGAACGGGTCTCCACCGCGCGCGACGGGGGAGGCCCGTTCTCCGCTTTCCGCGGAGGGAGGACGCCGCGGGGATTCTTTTTCTCAAAACCCGTCCATATTGCGATTCCGTACCCTTTTGGCAGTTCTTCGCCCGGTTTTGTGGTATAATAATATGCAGAATGAAAATATGATCAAGGTAGACAAGGGTGAAATCATTGAAATTTGAGGACTTTTTCCATGAACGGCTGAACGCGTTCCGAAACGAGCATCGGGAGGAGGACGGGACTTTCTTTTTCCGCGGCTTCGGCCCCGCGCAGAATGCGGAGATCCTTTCCTGCCCGGAGGCGCTTCCCCCGCGGGGGATCGGGAATCCGGACGGCACGCTGAATCTTCCGGCGCTCGGTGAAAAAAGAAAAGAGGCCGCGGAGGGGCTGCTTTCCGGGAAAGGCTTCCGCGTTGGCGTTTACGAGCAGCTGCTTGCGGCGCTGTCCGCCGAGCCGGAGCTGCTGGGCCGCTGCGGCCGCGTCGCCGTGGTCGATAACAACCTTTTCTCTTCGTATTATCCCGCGGCGATCCCGGCGGACGATGCGGAACGCCTTTACCGTTATTTTCAGGGCGAAGACGCTGCTCCGTCGGCGGGGCTTGCCGTTTTCCTCGATTATTACGGCGACGCCTTTTCTCCCGACGAAAAGCACCTCTTTACCGCTCCGCTTGACCGCTGCAGCGACGAGGGCCTGAAAGTCCTGCCTTTTTTCGCGGAGGATCAGGTTTCTCCGTCCGGGGGGGAGGAACCGGAAGAAGAGGTTTCCGTTTCCGGCGGTGAATACATCGTGCAGAAAGCGGATCTCCTCTCGGGCAAGCTGCCCGGGAAAACGGTCTTTCAATTGGATGTCCACGCCGACCCGGGGAAATATCAATTCCCGGTTTTCGCGGGGATTCTTCGGGCCGTGGGACTGCCGTACAGCTTTCATGCCGCCTGCGGGTTCAACCGGGCGGAGCGGGGCTCCGGCGGTCGGTTCGAACCGCTGCTGCGGAAGCACTGGGGGGAAGGCGCGTCCTTCCGCCGGCTGAAATTTTACCGCGCTCCGGATACTTCCCGGGAAACGGAGGAGCTTTCCCAGGGGGATGTGATCGCGCAGATCGTCGCGCAGTGCGACGCCGCGTTTTCCGGCCGCCCGTTCCGGGACGTTTTCATCACGGCCCCGACCGGCGCGGGCAAATCGCTGCTGTTTCAGCTTCCGGCTCTCAGCATCGCGCAGGAGCACGGGGCGGTCACCATCGTCATCACCCCGCTGATCGCGCTCATGAAGGACCAGGTCGCCCAGCTTGAGGAGGAGCGCGGCGTCGCATGCGCGACGTTTATCAACTCCACGCTCACGTTTGAAGAGCGCGAAAAACGCCTGCTTCAGATCCGCTCCGGCGAGAAGTCGATTCTCTATCTGGCCCCGGAGCTCCTCGTCTCCACGCCGCTGGAAACCGTCACGGGCGGACGCCCGGTGGGGCTCTTCGTGGTGGACGAGGCGCACATCGTCACTTCGTGGGGCAAGGATTTCCGCGCGGATTACTGGTACCTGGGGGACTTCCTCCTCGGGCTCCGCCGCAAGGGAAAACGTTTTCCGGTCCTTTGCCTGACGGCAACGGCCGTTTACGGCGGCGACGAGGATGTGGTGAATGAAACCGTCGGCAGCCTTTTCCTGAGGGACCCGCTTCTGTTCCTCGGCAGCGTCCGCCGCGAAAACATCCGCTTCGACATTCGCCGTGCCGACCTGAAAGAGATCGGCGACGGCGTGGAGCGCTATAAGATCAAAAAGGCCGCCGAGGCGGTCAAGTCTTATGTGGAAAGCGGAGAAAAGGCGCTGGTTTACTGTCCGTTCGTCACTCAGGTGGACGACATCTATATGGCGCTGGAGGAGAGCGTGCGCCGCAAGGTGCGCAAATACTACGGAACGCTGGAAAAGCAGTCGCGCGACGAGGCGCAGAACAGCTTCCGCTCCGGCGGCTGCCGCGTGATGATCTGCACGAAGGCGTTCGGCATGGGCGTGGACGTTAAGGACATCTCCGGCGTTTACCATTACGCCCCCACCGGAAGCCTTGCGGATTATGTGCAGGAAATCGGCCGCGCCGCGCGCGACCCCGCCTTGCGGGGATGCGCCGCCGCAGACTGCCTTCCCACGGACGGCCGCTACGTTCGCACGCTGTACGGCGTTTCGGAAATGAAACAGTACCAGCTTCGGGAAATGCTCCGCAAAATCGACGACCTGCGGCGCCGGAAAATGCGGCGCAGCCTGTTTCTTTCGCCGGACGCGTTCGCATATCTGTTCGGCGGCAGGGAGCTGGAAAACCGGGCGAAAAACGGCCTGCTCCTCCTTGCCAAGGATCTGCAGGCGCGCTATGGGTATCCGGTGCTTACCGTCCGCCCGCGCGCGATGCTGATGCGCGGCTTCCTGAACGTTCCCAATAAAGCGGCGGCGGGTTTTGAAAAGGAGTACGGCGGGGCGGTCCGCCGTCTGGAAGACGGAACGAAACGGGTGCTGCCTTCCCGCAACCGCCGCCTTGAGTCCGACACCATCGTCGTGAACAGCGGGAAGATTTACGGGGTGGATATGCCCGCGGTCTGGGAACAGCACTTTCAGGACATCAGCTTTTCCCAGTTCAACCACCGGTTCTTTGCCGGCGAGCTTTTCACGAGCCCGACGGGGGAGATCTTCTCCCCGCGCATCCGCGTGCGCGCGTTCTATTCCTTCCCCTTTCAGGAGACTCTGGACAGGCTGGAGCGTTACTGCACGGCGCTCTCCGGAATCTTCCGCAGATTTAAGACCGGCGGAAAGCCGTTTTCTGCGGCTGCTTTTAAAAAAGAGCTTGCGGCGGCGTTCGGGGAAGATTTCGATCGCCTGGAGTTTTCGAACCTGCTTCTGGAAACCTTTGTGGCCGATTTTTCCCGGAATGTCGGCTTCCGTTCCAACCGCGACCGCATCAAGTTTGTCGCCGCGCGGAAGTCGCCGGCCGGCGAGATGGAGTACCGTGTCCTGAACACCGGTTATATCTCCATGCCGGAATATATGGAGCAGCTTGCCCGGCAATGCCCGCCGGATGACGACGGCGTCTTTCAAGCGTTCATCCCGATCGGGCGGAACGGCCGCAGATCGGAGCGCCTGCGCCTTTTCGCCCTGTTGGAGCTTCTCGGCCTGGCTTCCTGCCAGATGGAGGGAGGCCAGAACATGGAGATTTTCGTCCGTGTCAACGATCCGGGAAAAGCTGCTTTTCTGGCGGAGGAGAAATACACCAATCGCGTTTTGACGGAGATCCGCAGGAGGCACCGCTCCGCACAGGAAATCATGATGGGCTTCCTGCTGGGCGGCTTCTCGTCCGACGAGCGCTGGGATATTATCGAAGACTATTTTCTCGGCCGCGGGGACGACGTGCGGCGGAAGCTGGGGCTGCCGGATGGGGAAGAGCCGTCCCCGCGGCAGGAAAGCTGAGGCGGAGCGCCGGAGCTTTCCCGCAAGCCGCGCGTAAAAAGCGCCGCGGCATTTCGGGACCGGCCATGCGCTTAAAAAACCGGACGGGGTATTCTTTCCGTCCGGTTTTTTGCGGCGCTTTTTTCTCTGCTATCCGGAACCGCGCGGAACGGCCCGACGGGTTCCGGGCGGTTGAAAGCTGTTGAAAAAGGAAAAGCAGCAGGGGAACAAGTGCCGTTCTCCTGCTGCTTTTTCCGGGGCGACAAGCGGGTTTCAGCCCTTGTTGCTGAAAGACTCGGATGCGTTGTGGATATACGCGAGCGAAACAATGTCCGAGATCCCGCTGATCAGCATAAAAATGCCCGAAGTGAAAATGAGCGCCTTTGCCGTCGGAAACGGATTGAACAGGACAACGATCCCCAGAATGAGGGTGATGATCCCAAGCGCCGGAAGCGTGAAGGTTTTATGCTCCTGAAAACGCTTCAGGTCCGCAGAACTGCGCATGGAGCCGATCCCGGCGATGATCAGGGCGGCGCCGATGATCACATAGATGAAAGACACGATGATCTGCGGCTGGGACAACATGAAAACGGCCAGGGCGGAAAGCGCGATGCCGCCCGCCAGAGTGTTGTGGAACGGTTTCTGGGATTTTCGCGCGGAAAGGGATTCCGCGATTTTCACGATCCCCACGACCAGCGCGGCGACGGCCAAAATGCGCACGACGGTAACGGCTGCGGTACCGGGGCTGATGACGAAAAATGCGCCGATCAGGATGTAGCACAGTGCCTTTGCGTAAGTCCGGTGCTTCATGGAAGTTAATAAGTCCATTTGTTTTCCTCCTGACAGTCAGTCCTGCGGGCGTTTCCAATGCCCTTCTCTTTAATTAAACGCCGGCCGTTCCTTCCCCTGATCTCGCGCCGGAGCGGCGACTTCACAATTTATATTGTAAGGGCGGCGTTGGAGTTGTCAAGTCCGGCCCGGATTTATTTTTTGCGGAACGGACCGGTTTATCCGGCCTGGACGGCGGTTCGCTGCGTTGCAGGCCGCGGCGTCGGAGTTGTTCCCAGTATATTTTTGATTTTTATGTGCAATTTGATTGTTTTTCTGTACCCCATTTTACGTTATAATAATTCCTGGAGGGATTCACATGACAATAATCGACATAAAACATCTTGACAAAAGATTGAGGGAAATCACAGATCCGTTTGGCACGGGATTTCCGATCGTGAAAAAGTTATTTGCCGAAGCGGCTCATAAACACGACTTGACGGTTACCGGCCTGGTCCGGAAATACCTTGCGTGGAAGTGGAGCAAATGACGCCGTGGTGCGGCATGCCCGGTCCGGCGGC
>DHAI01000025.1:6564-8370 GCA_002397355.1 Ruminococcaceae bacterium UBA4958
TTTTTTCGTGGAGCTGCTAATGCGATTCGAACGCATGACCTCTTCCTTACCAAGGAAGTGCTCTGCCAACTGAGCCATAGCAGCGGGTGGCGACTCGGATCGGGATCGAACCGACGACTTCCAGCGTGACAGGCTGGCGTTCTAACCAGCTGAACTACCGAGCCACGGTGCCGTTTCCACAGCGGAACGGATTCTATTATACCGATTTTGAGATGGAAAGTCAACGCTTTTCTCCTGAAAATATCCCAAAAACGCTGCGGATTCGCAGAAAACCCGATATGGCGCGTGTTTTCTCGGCGCCTGCGCGGAACAGGATATGACAGAAACGGCGTGTCTGCCGCGCTATCATTAAGAAAGAGCTTTCCTTGCAAGGAGGGTGCTCCTTGAGGCAGACGATCTATATCGACGTTTTGATGGCGGTCAATTTCATCATCAACTATTTCCTTTTGCTCGCGTGCGCGCACTATCTTTCGGAACCGGTGCGCCGCGGCAGGCTGGCGGCGGCTTCCGGGCTCGGAGCGGTATTTTCCCTCGCCATCCTCCTGCCGGAGATCCCCGCGGCGCCCTCCATGGCGGTGAAGCTGCTGATGTCCGCCTGCATCGTGCTGTGTGCGTTCCGGTACGGCGGGATCAAGCATTTCCTGCGCTGTACCGCCACGTTCTATCTTGTCAGTTTTGCCTTTGCCGGGCTCATGATCGCGCTGTGGTATTTCTTCGCGCCGCAGGGACTTGTCATCCGGAATTCGGTCGTGTATTTCAATTTGTCTCCGGTTCTTCTCATCGCGCTGGCAGCCGCCTGCTACGGGATCATCCGCCTGGTAAACCGCCTAGCGGGCCGCGCCGCGCCGAAGGGGATTTTCTGCCGCGTTTCGGCCGCGCGGGGCGGCGTCCGCTGTGAATTCACCGCGCGGGTGGACACGGGCAACTCGCTGCGGGAGCCGTTCTCCGGCGATCCGGTCGTTGTGGCGAACCGGGCCGCGGTGGAGCGCATCGTCCCGCCCGAGGGGGATCTCAATCTGCGCCTGATCCCGTTTCAGGCCGTTTCCGGCTCCGGCGTGCTGAAAGGTTTCCGTCCGGACCGGCTCGCCATCCGTTGGAAAAACGAAAGCATCCAGGCCGAAAGGGTTTACATAGCCGTCTCCGAGAAAAAGCTCGCGGGATGCGACGCGCTCCTGAACCCCGACCTGCTGCAGAATACGTCCGGCCAAATCGGCCGCGGCCGGGCGCTGGATCCGCCGAAGCGGCGCGGCGAAAGGGAATGAGGAATATGAAAAAAGCAGAGCGGCTCCGGGAAATGTTGCTTCATCTGAAGCTCCGGATTTTATTTCGGCTTGCCGGAGGCGAAATCTACTATATCAACGGGCCGGAAACGCTTCCTCCCCCGCTCACGCGGCAGGAGGAGGAGCGCGTGATGAAGAACATCGTCGACCGGGTCCCGAACGCGCGCGAACCGCTCATCACCCACAATCTCCGCCTTGTCGTCTACATAGCGAAGAAGTTTGAATCGCCGTCCGCCGGCGTGGAGGACCTGATTTCCATCGGAACGATCGGCCTGATCAAAGCGGTGAACACGTTCCGCCCGGAACGGAATATCAAGCTGGCGACCTACGCTTCCCGCTGCATCGAAAACGAGATCCTCATGTATCTGCGCAAAACGTCGCAGCTTCGCAACGAGGTCTCCATCGACGACCCGCTCAACGTGGACTGGGACGGAAACGAGCTCCTGCTTTCCGACGTGCTGGGCAGCGACCAGAACGAGGTGAACCTGGACCTGGAGGACGAGGCCGAGCAGGAGCTTCTGCGCGG
>DHAI01000025.1:8679-11371 GCA_002397355.1 Ruminococcaceae bacterium UBA4958
AAAAGAGCTGGAACGCGTCAGCTGAGGCTCAGCCGGTATAGCTGCGCAGGATCCGGTACGCTTCCAGCAGGGACTCGTAAGTCCAGTTCCGGCAGTTCGCCGGGCTGGTGGAGGGCAGCGCGACCGCGTCCACGCCCGTTGCCTTCCGGCAGAGGCGCCGGTAGAGCGCGGCGGCCTTCGCGCCCGTGGTGAACACGGCGCGGATGCCCGTTTCGCGCAGCAGGCCGGCGATATCGTTGGGCACGGGGCGGCGGATGCTCGCGTCGTCGGCCCCGTCGATCTCGCAGCTGTGCAGCACGTCCCACAGCGCCACGCGGCTGTGCAGCAGCAGGGAGCGCTTTTCCGCGTTCGTGAGCGGCAGCGGGGCGCCGTAAAGCTCCGAGAGAATGCGCCAGAAGCGGTTCCGCGGGTGCGAGTAATAGAAACCGGCTTCCCGGGATTTGGGCGAGGGCATGGTCCCCAGCACCAAAACCCGGGAATTTTTGTCGTACACCGGCGCGAGGGGATGGACGACGAGCGCGCTCACCGTTTGGTTTCATCCTTCTGCAGCCTTGCGGATTCGAGGAGCGCCTCGCGCGTGTTCGGGAGGCTGCCGTCCAGAACACGCCCCAGCAGGACGCGGAGGATCCGGCCGATCTCCGGCCCTACCGGTACGCCGGCGGCCGCAAGGTCGTCCCCGTCCACTGCGAGGCCGCGCAGGGAAAAGCACTGCTGCTCCTCCAGCATCCGGTCCAGGATCGCCGGGACTTTTGCGAGGCCGGCGAGGTAAGCGGAATTCGAGACGCCCTTCCCCTTCGCGTCCGCCTCCTGGATTTTTACGAGCAGCCGCAGGTCCGCCTCCCCCATCATGTTCAGCCTGCGCCGCAGGCAGCGCTCGTCCGGCAGGATGGGCAGGCCGTGCCGCGCCACCAGAAGCGCGACCGTTTTCCGGGTCCTGGTGTCGTATTTCAGGCGCGCAAGGATTTCCCCGGCCAGCTCCGCGCTTTTCTGGGGGTGGCCGTAAAAATGGCCGATCCCTTTCCGGTCCAGCGAGAAGCACGCCGGCTTGCCGAGGTCGTGCAGGAACATCGTCAGGCGCAGGACCGGCTCCGGTTCCACGGCTTCCAGCGCCCGCAGCGTATGCTCCCACACGTCGTAGGCATGGTGCGGGTTGCGCTGGTCGAAGCCGAAAGCGGGGCGGATCTCCGGGACGAACACCGCCGCGATTTCGCGGAATCGCCGCAGGACGGACGCCGCTTCTTTTCCGCAGAGAAGCCGCGTGAACTCTCCGCGGATGCGCTCCGCCGACACGCGCTCGAGCAGCGCCCGGTTGCGCAGGGCGGCCGCGGCGGTTTTGCTTTCCAGCGTAAAGCCGAGCTCCGAGCAGAGGCGCAGCGCCCGCAGCACGCGCAGGCTGTCCTCCCGGAAGCGGTCGTCCGGGTCGCCCACGCAGCGGATCACGCCCGCCGCGAGGTCCTCCTTCCCGCCGAAAAGGTCGACCAGGCCGTCCGCCTCGCTGTAGGCGAGGGCGTTCACGGTGAAGTCCCGCCGTGCCAGGTCTTCCGCCAGGCTCCGCGTGAACCGGACGCTGTCCGGATGGCGGCCGTCGGAGTAGGCCCCGTCCACGCGGTAGGTCGTCACTTCCACGGGCGTGCCGCCGGCGAGAACGGTCACGGTGCCGTGCTTCATGCCCGTGGGGATCACGGGTATCCCCGCGAAAGTGCGCGCCGTTTCCTCCGGCAGCGCGTCCGTCGTCACGTCCCAGTCGCGCGGTGTGCGGCCGAGAAGCTCGTCCCGCACGCAGCCGCCGACCAGGTGCGCGCGGTATCCGCCCGCCGCAAGCTTTCCGAGGACGAGCGCCGGTTGGGACGGTATCTGAAATTGCATGTTGCTCCCTCGCTTTCAACTGAAATGTGTCGAAAAGATCCAAGTTTCTTTCCGCCGGCCGACGAATGAGATACCGCCGGAGCGGTAATAATGAAAACAGAGCGGCGGAAGGAAGATGCGGTTTGCAGTACAACAAAGTGGAGATCTGCGGCGTGAACACCTCGAAACTGAAGGTGCTGACGGAGAAGGAAAAGACGGAGCTTCTGCGCCGCATGAGAAACGGCGACCAGAGCGCGCGCGACGAATTGATCCGGGGCAATCTGCGCCTTGTACTCAGCGTGATCCAGCGCTTCACGAACCGCGGCGAAAACCTGGACGATCTTTTCCAGGTGGGGTGCATCGGCCTCATCAAGGCGATCGACCACTTCGACGTGGACCAGGGCGTGCGCTTTTCCACCTACGGCGTCCCCATGATCATCGGCGAGATACGCCGCTATCTGCGGGACAACAACAGCATCCGCGTGAGCCGTTCCCTGCGGGACACGGCTTACCGGGCCATGCAGGTGAAGGAGAAGATGACCGCAAAGAACAGCCGGGAGCCGACGGTGGAGGAGATCGCGAAAGCGCTGGATCTCCCCCGCGAGGAGGTCGTCGTGGCGCTGGAATCCATCGTGGAGCCGGTTTCCCTTTACGAGCCCGTGTTCTCCGACGACGGGGACACCATCTATGTGATGGATCAGGTCGGCGACAATAACGACGACAACAACTGGCTCGACGAGATCGCGCTCAAGCAGGCCATCCAGAACCTGAACCCGAGGGAGAAGAATATCCTTTCCATGCGCTACTTTCAGGGAAAAACGCAGATGGAGGTGGCGGCGGAAATCGG
>DHAI01000025.1:11565-14225 GCA_002397355.1 Ruminococcaceae bacterium UBA4958
TAACCTTATTATATCACAATCTGTAAACTTTCACTCCCGGAGAAACGCAAAATGCTGCGGCACGGCGGCTTTTTTGCGTTTTTCCCTGTCCCCCAGTCCTCAGAGCCCCCTGCGGAACATACACATGGTACGGGAGGTGACGGGAGTGAACTGCAGGATAGAAGACATGCGCCACAAGGAAGTCATCAACGTGTACGACGGTATGCGGCTTGGGAATGTCTGCGACCTTGAGGTCGACACGGTGACGGCCCGCGTGGCGGCTCTTGTCATTTACGGCAGGCTTCGCTTTTTCGGCCTGTTCGGCCGCGACGACGACATTGTCATCCGCTGGCAGGACATCCAGGTCATCGGCGACGACACGATCCTGGTGAACTACAACTCGCCGGTCCGCACGAAGGGCCCGCCGCGCGGGCTCGGGGCCATTTTCCACGGATGAGCGCGGCGCCGGCGCAGGGGGACAGTCTCCGGATTGTTCCCCTTTTCCTTGCAGAGCCGCGGCCGCTATGGTATAATACAATGATAAAATGAGACGTTTATCCGGGAAAATGAAACGGGCCGGCCAGGCCCGTTATGGGAGGAATTTCCGCTTGGCTGAACACTGTCCGGAGCGCCTGCCCGCCCCGCGGCATCCGCAGGCGTTCTACCTTTCCGAGATCGGGAAGATCATGCAGGTGCGAAAGCGCGGCGCCGTGCCGCTCGCCTTCGTACATACCTACGGCTGCCAGCAGAACGTGGCCGACAGCGAGAGGATCAAGGGCCTGCTGGCGCAGATGGGGTTCTCTTTCGCCGCGGGGCCGGAGGACGCCGATTTCATCCTGTTCAACACCTGCGCAGTGCGCGGCCATGCGGAAAACCGTGTGTTCGGCAACGTGGGGGCGCTCAAGGAGGTTAAGCGCCGCCACCCGTCCGCCGTGGTGGCCGTGTGCGGCTGCATGATGGAGGAGGAGAGCGCCGCCGGGCGCATCCGCGAGAAATTCCCGTTCGTGAACCTCGTTTTCGGCACGCATGTGCTGCACCGTTTCCCCGAATTGCTGTGGGAGGCGCTGACGGAGAGCCGCCGCGTCTTCGAGCGCGGCGACGAGGGCGAGGACGCCCGCTTTGCGGAGGGCCTTCCCGTCCTGCGGGACAGCAAAGTGCGCGCATGGCTCACCGTGATGGCAGGCTGCGACAATTTCTGCTCCTACTGCATCGTGCCGTATGTGCGGGGGCGGGAGCGCAGCCGCGAGCCGGAGGCGATCCTTGCCGAGTTCCGCGGCCTCGTATCGGCCGGCTACAAGGACATCACGCTGCTGGGCCAGAATGTGAACTCCTACGGCAAGACGCTCGCGCGGCCGGTCAGTTTTTCCGGCCTTCTGCGCCGGCTGGACGCCGTGCCGGGCGATTACCGCCTGCGCTTTATGACCTCGCACCCCAAGGACGCCACGCGCGAGCTCATCGACGCCATGGCGGCGGGCAGGCACATCAGCCGCCACCTGCACCTGCCCGTGCAGTCCGGCAGCAACCGCGTCCTCGCGGCGATGAACCGCGGCTACACGCGGGAAAAGTACCTGGCGCTTGTGGAGTACGCGCGCGAAAAGATGCCGGATCTTTCCCTTACGACGGACATTATCGTCGGTTTTCCCGGTGAGACGAGGGAGGAATTCCTCGAAACGGTCAGCCTGATCCGCGAAGTCGGCTTCACGTCGCTGTTTACCTTTATTTATTCGCCGCGGGAGGGCACGCGCGCGGCGCGCCTGCCGGACCCCGTGCCGGCGGAGGAGAAGTCCCTCCGGCTGCGGGAGCTCTGCGCGGAGCAGGAAAAAATCTCCGCCACGCGCTGCGCCGGCGAGGTGGGGAAGACGCGCCGCGTGCTCGTGGAGGAACGCAGCCCGAAGACCGGCCTGCTGGCCGGGCGCACGGACGGCAACGTCATCGTCAATTTTTCGGGCGCGGATGAACTCCTGGGGAGGTTCGCGGACGTGCGCATCGTTTCCGCGCGGAACTGGGTCCTCGGCGGCGAGCTGGTCTGACGGCCCGCCCGGCCGGATAAAACGATCAAATAAAGTGAAATATAAAAAAAATAAAATCAGGGAGACGAAATATGGATATCATCGAGCAGACGAGAGAAATCGGCAAGGAAATCCAAAAGGACGAGCGCTATCTGAAAATGCAGATCGCCATTCAGAACGCGGACGCCGACAAGGAACTTCAGGATCTGATCGGGCAGTACAACCTCAAGCGTATGTCCCTTCAGAACGAGATGCAGCTGCAGAACCGCGACGAAAATAAAGTAAAGGCCTACCGCATGGCGATGGATTCGCTCTACGGCTCCATCATGAAAAATAACAACATGATCGAGTACAACAGCGCCAAGGAGGACCTGGAGAAGCTGATGCGCCGCGTCAACGCGATCCTGGAGCAGAGCGTGAACGGCGGCGACCCCGAAACGGCGGACTACGACGAGCACGCCTGCGGGGGAAACTGCGCCGCCTGCGGCGGCTGCCACTGAGGCGGCGCACAGGAATCGCGGATATTTTCCCCGTTTAGAAACTTGCAGCGGAGGCGGTCAGTTTGGCGGCTCTTTCCCCCATGATGGCACAGTATTTCGAGATGAAAAAGAAATACCCGGACACGATCCTGTTTTTCCGCCTCGGCGACTTTTACGAGATGTTCTACGACGA
>DHAI01000025.1:14346-24648 GCA_002397355.1 Ruminococcaceae bacterium UBA4958
TACGAGATGTTCTACGACGACGCGAAGCTCGTTTCCCGCGAGCTGGAGCTGACGCTGACGGGGCGCGACTGCGGGCAGCCGGAGCGCGCGCCCATGTGCGGCGTGCCGTTCCACAGCTACGAGACCTATGTCGCCAAGCTGATCGCCAGGGGCCACAAGGTGGCCATCTGCGAGCAGATGGAGGACCCCGCGCTGGCGAAGGGGCTCGTCAAGCGGGACATCATCCGCGTCATCACGCCGGGCACGGTGCTGGAAAGCAGCATGCTCGACGAGGCGCGCAACAACTACATCTGCGCGCTGAACGTGCGGGAGAACCGCGCGGGCCTCTGCTTCGCGGACATCTCCACCGGAGAGCTCCACGCGACGGTGGTTGCGGCGAGGAACGCCGCCGCCCTGGCCGCGCAGCTCAAGAACGAGCTCGCTCGCTTTTCGCCGAAGGAAATCCTCATCAGCCAGGGGGTGCTGGACCTCTCCGACCTGCCGAAATTCCTCAAGGACCGCCTCGCGGCAAGCGTCGAGCTGCTCGACGAGGAGAAGTTCGACGCGGCCGCGGCGGCGCCGGCCCTGACGGAGCAGTTCCGCAAGCCGCCGGAGGAGCTGGGCCTTGCGGACAAGCCGGAGACGGCGGGCGCGCTCGGCGCGCTCCTCGGCTATCTGAAAGAGACGGAGCGCGCCGGGCTCGAGAACATGGACAGCCTCGACCTTTACAGCGGCGCGCAGTACATGAAGCTGAACCTCGCCGCGCGGCGCAACCTGGAGCTTCTGGAAACAATGCGGACGAAGGAGAAGCGCGGCTCGCTGCTGTGGGTGCTCGACCGGACCCGCACCGCAATGGGCAAGCGCCTGATCCGCAGCTGGGTGGAGCGCCCGCTGCTGAACCCCGCCCGGATCGGCCGGCGGCTGAACGCCGTGGAGGAGCTCGCTTCGGACAGCATCCTGCGCGACGGCCTTTCCGAGCAGCTGACCGGCGTCCACGACCTGGAGCGGCTGATGTCCCGCATCGGGTACGGTTCCGCGAACGGGCGCGAGCTCCGCTCGCTCGCCGACGCGGCCGCCCGGCTGCCGGGCCTGAAGACGCTGCTGAAGGACTGCAAATCCGATCTGCTTTCCCGCATCCGGGAGGAAGTCGACGGCCTGGAGGACGTGCGGAAGCTCATCGAGAAGTCCATTGTGGACGAGCCGCCGTTTTCGCTGCGGGAGGGCGGCATCATCCGCCCCGGGTACAGCGAGGAGCTGGACCTGCTCAAGGGCGACATGACCGACGGCCGCGGAGTCATCGCGAGGATCGAGGCGCAGGAGCGCGAAAAAACAGGCATCCCGAAACTGAAGATCGGCTACAACCGCGTTTTCGGCTACTACATAGAGATCCCGAACGCGTTCAAAGACAAGGCGCCGCCGGAATATACGCGCAAGCAGACGCTGACGAACTGCGAGCGGTTCATCACCCCGGAGCTCAAGGAACTGGAGGGGCGCATCCTCGGCGCGCACGACAAATCCGTCCAGCTCGAGTACGAGCTGTTCAGCGCCGTGCGCAAGCGGGTCGCCGAGCAGACGGACCGCGTGCAGCGCACGGCGCAGGCCGTGGCCCGCCTGGACGTGCTGCTTTCGTTCGCGCAGGTTTCCGTGGACCGCGGCTACACCCGGCCCGTGGTGAACCTCGGCGGGAAGATCGCGCTGAAAGGGGGCCGCCACCCTGTGGTGGAGGCGCTCCTGGAGGAGCCGTTCGTCCCGAACGACGCGCTGCTCGACAAGGACGAGAACCGCGTCGCCATCATCACCGGCCCGAACATGGCGGGGAAATCGACCTACATGCGCCAGATCGCGCTCATCGTCATCATGGCGCAGATCGGCTGCTTCGTGCCGGCCGCCGGCGCGGAGATCGGCATCACCGACGCGATCTTTACCCGCGTGGGCGCCTCGGACGACCTGGCCGCCGGGCAGTCCACCTTCATGGTGGAGATGGCGGAGGTCGCCGACATCGTGAAGAACGCCACGGCGGACAGCCTCCTCATCCTCGACGAGATCGGCCGCGGCACGTCCACCTACGACGGCATGAGCATCGCGCGCGCCGTGCTGGAATACGTTGCGGACAAGAGGCTCCTGGGGGCGAAGACGCTCTTCGCCACGCATTACCACGAGCTGACCGCGCTCGAGGGGCTGATTCCCGGCGTGAAGAACTACAACATCGCCGTGAAAAAGCGCGGCGACGACATCACCTTCCTGCGGCGCATCGTGCGCGGCGGCGCCGACGACAGCTACGGCGTGGAGGTGGCGAAGCTCGCCGGCGTGCCGAACAGGATCATCGCGCGCGCAAAGCAGATCCTGGCGGAGCTGAACGCGGGGAAGCATGTTTCCGAGCCGAAGCAGCGCGCGCGCCGCGCGGCGGGCGGGGACGAGCCGGTGCAGCTCGCCCTGACCCCGCCGAACGAAACCGAGATCATGGAGCGCCTGAAGGCGCTGGACGTGAACACGCTTACGCCCATCGAGTGCATGAACACGCTCTTCACCCTCAGCAGGCTGGCGAAGAAGAGCTGAAAAAACCAGAAAATCCGGAAGGAGGAACCGTGTGGATCGAGCCGGACTGGAGGAAATCCTGAAACAAGAGCTTTCCGGGAAAAAGGACAGCGCCGGGCGCGGCGAATGGACGCTGGACCACTGCCGCCGAACCGCCCGCCTTGCCGTCGCGCTCCGGGTGGCGGCGGGAAAAAACCGGCGCTCGACGACCTGCTTGGATGATCTTGACTTGCACAGCAAACTGCTTGCCGGACATCAGATACGTCCGGATTCGTCAAAGGGCCTTTCGGAGGAAGATGCGGCCCGCGCCGTTAAAATGTTGAATATGGTATGATTCGCTGAAAAGGAGGAACGCCGATGGGAAAGATCAATGTCCTTGACAAGCGCGTCGCAGACCTGATCGCGGCCGGGGAAGTGGTGGAACGCCCCGCGTCCGTCGTGAAGGAGCTGACGGAAAACTCCGTGGACGCCGGTTCCGGAACGGTCACGGTCGAGGTCCGCCGCGGCGGGGTCAGCTTCCTCCGCGTGACGGACGACGGCTGCGGCATCGCGCGCGAAGACGTTCCCACCGCGTTCCTGAGTCACGCGACCAGCAAGATCGCCGGAAGGGACGACCTCGCGTCCATCGGGACGCTCGGCTTCCGCGGCGAGGCGCTCGCCTCCGTGGCGGCCGTGGCACATGTGGAGATGCTCACGCGCACGGCCGGGGAGCTGGCCGGCACACGCTACGCCGTCGACGGCGGCGCGGAGCGTCTCTGCGAGGATGCGGGCTGCGCCGCGGGGACGACGATCGTCGTGCGCGACCTGTTCTACAATACCCCCGCGCGCATGAAATTCCTGAAAAAAGACGTGACCGAGAGCAACGCCGCGGCCGCCGTGGTGGACAAGGAGGCGCTGGCGCACCCCGAGATCTCCTTCCGCTTTCTGCGCGACGGGAAGGAGACGCTGCATACCCCGGGCGACGGGAAGCTCAAGTCCGCCGTCTACGCCGTGTATGGCAGGGAGTTCACCGCCGGCCTCATCCCGGTGGACTACGAGCTGAACGGCGTGAAGGTCTCCGGATTCGTCAGCAAACCGGCCGCTGCGCGCCCGAACCGCAGCATGCAGAATTTCTTCATCAACGGGCGCTATGTGAAAAGCCGCACCGCCATGGTCGCGCTGGAGGAGGCTTTCCGCGGCTCGCTGATGGTGGGGAAGATGCCCGCCTGCGTGCTCCACGTCGCGGTGCCGCTCGAGGCCGTCGACGTCAACGTCCACCCGGCGAAGATCGAGGTGCGCTTCGTGAACGAAAAGCCGATTTTCGACGCCGTTTACCACGGCGTCAAAGCGGCGCTCGGCAGAGGGGACACGCCGCATCTGCTGAAGCTCTCCGATTCCGCAGCGCCGGCGCTCCGCCGGGAGGAAACGCCGGCTGTCCAGATGCGCTTTGCCCCGCGGATGGAAGCGGCCCCGGCGGACGGGGAGGCCGTCCCAGCGTTCCACATGCCGGAGAAGCCGGCTTCCGCACCGCGGCAGGTTCCGCACGCGGCTTCCTGGTACCGCGGCGCGCCAGCCGCGCCGGACATCGAGCGCGACGACGAGGAGGAAGGGGAGTCCCCGGCGGCGGGCCGTGCGGAGGAGGAGCAAGCGCCCGCCGGGAGCCCCAAGCCCGTTCCCGTGCCGCAGCCGGTTCCGGGCAGCAAAGAGGAGACGCCGGAACGGCTGATCGGCGAGGCGTTCGGGACATACATCATTCTGGAGCGCGGAGACAGCCTCGTCTTCCTTGACAAGCACGCCGCCCACGAGCGCCTGATCTACGAAAAGCTGAAGGCCGCCGGCGGCGGCTGCGAGCGCCAGATGCTGCTGCAGCCCGTGACCGTCACGCTGGAGAAGAACGAGTACGCCGCCGTGCTGGATTCGCTCGACGCCTGCGCGCAGGCGGGCTTCGAGATCGAGGACTTCGGCGGCGGCACGGTGCTGGTCCGCAGCGCGCCCATGGTGCTGGGCGGAAGCGGCGTCGCCGAGGCCGTCATGGAGATCGCGGGCTATCTCGCCTCCGGCAAGGCGAACCTGACCACCGAAAAAGTGGACTGGCTGTACCACAACGTCGCGTGCCGCGCCGCCGTAAAAGCCGGGGATCCCGCTTCGCCGGAAGAGCTTCTCGACCTCGCGCGCCGGGCGGAGAAGGAGGACGTCCGTTACTGCCCGCACGGGCGCCCGGTTTTTTACCTCCTGACGCGCAGGGAACTGGAAAAACAGTTCGGGAGGAGCAAATGACGGGCCGCATCCCGGTCGCGGCCGTCGTCGGCCCGACGGCGACGGGGAAGACGCGGCTGGCCGTGGAGCTTGCGCTCCGCTTCGGCGGCGAGGTGGTTTCCGCGGATTCGATGCAGATTTACAGCGGGCTTTCCGTCGGAACGGCGAAGCCGACGCGGGAGGAGATGCGGGGCGTCCCGCACCACCTGGTCGGCTTCCTCGGCCTGGAGGAGCCGTTCAGCGTCGCGGACTACGTGCGGCTCGCCTCGGCCGCGGTGCGGGAGATTTCCGCGCGCAGGAAGCTTCCGGTCGTGGCGGGCGGAACGGGGCTTTATGTGCGCGCGCTGCTTTCCGGAGTGGCTTTCCCGCCGGAAAAAGGGGACGCCGCGCTCCGCGGAAGCCTGCGCGCGAAGGCGGAGCGCGAAGGCCCGGCCGCGCTCTGGGAAGAGCTGCGGTCCTTCGACCCGGAGTCCGCGGCGCGCCTGCATCCGAATAACGTCGGGCGCGTCGTCCGGGCGATCGAGGTCTACCGCGTTTCCGGCGTCACGATGTCGGAGACGCAGCGCCGTTCCCGGGAAAACCCTTCGCCGTTCGACTGCGCCGTGATCGGCCTTTCCTACCGCGACCGCGGGAAGCTGTACGGCGCGATCGACCGCCGCGTGGACGGCATGATGCGGGACGGCCTGGTCCGGGAGGCGGAAGCGGTGTTCCGTCTGCCGCGCGCGGCTACCGCCGCCCAGGCGATCGGCTACAAGGAATTTTTCCCGTATTTCCGCGGGGAACGCACTTTGGCGGAGGCCGTGGACGAGGTGAAGCGGGAGAGCCGCCGCTACGCGAAGCGGCAGCTCACCTGGTTCCGCAGGGAGCCCGGCGTGCGCTGGATCTTCCTGGACGAATGCCCCGGCCCGGAGGAGGTTTTCCGGCGGGCTTGCCGCATTTTGAAGGAAAAGGGGTGGGAACGGTGAAAAAACCGTCGGGCGGGCACCTTGCCGCCACGGCCCTGGCCGTTCTTCTGCTCGCCTATGTCGGCTACCAGGTTTACCGCGCAAAGTACACTTCCGTCCGCACGGAGGCGGCCTCGTACTTTACGGCGTCCGATTCGGTGGAGGCCTCCGTCACCGCGCTCCGGAATGAGAAAGTGCTTTTGTCGCCGGGCGGCGGCGCGCTGGATTTCGTCGTAGACCCGGGCGCGCGCGTCTCCAAAAACGGCGTGGTCGCCAACGTCTACTCGGACGAGGCGCAGATCACCGCGCAGCACCAGCTTCAGAAAGTGGACGGCGCCATCGCGCAGCTCGAAAACCTGCAGAAGCCGGGCAATACGTATTCCTTCAATGCGGACACGGCGAACGGCCGCATTTGCCTGCAGCTGATGGAGATCCTCGGCGGGATCCGCTCCGGCGAGCTTTCGCAGGCGGCCGACAAGAAAAGCAGCCTGCTGAACCTCCTGAATGAAAAGCAGATCGCCACGGGGAAGGTCAAGGACTTCCAGTCGCAGCTGAAAGCGCTGAAGGCGCAGCGGGAATCGCTCGCCGCCAAGGCGGGCAGCCCCGTCGGCTCCATCGCCTCGCCGGAGGCGGGATATTTCATCCGCTCCACGGACGGGATGGAAAACGCGTACGACCTATCCGCCGTCTCTTCCATCACCTGCGGCCAGGTGCGCGACCTGCAGAAAAGAAAGCTTGCGGCCGTTTCCGGCGCGGTGGGGAAGATCTGCACGGATTTTGACTGGTATCTCGTCTGCGTTGTTCCCAACGGTCAGCTTACCGGTTTTCGGCAGCTCGATTCTACGGATATCGTTTCCGTTCATTTCCCGTTTGTCTCGGGGACTTCGGTGGACGCGGAGGTGTACGCGGTGAACCAGGAGGGGGAGAACGGCGAGGCGGCCGTCGTGCTGCGCTGCAGCGAGATGAGTTCTTCGCTCGCCGGCATCCGCCATGAAACGGCCGATATTTCCGTGCAGCGGTACGCCGGGCTCCGCGTCAGCCAGAAGGCGATCCACTATGAGAAGAGGACGAAGACCGTGGCGGATGCGAAGGGGAAAAAGTCAAAAGAGGAAAAAGAGACCGAGGGCGTCTATGTGCTGTACGGAAACCAACTGAGCTTTCGGCAGATCGTTCCGCTTTTCAGCACGGAGAATTACGTGATCTGTGATCCGGCGCCGAAGGAGGACAGCCTTATGACGGACGAGACGGTAAAATTATACGACGAAGTCGTTGTGGAAGGGACCGATCTGTATGACGGAAAAGTTGTCAAGTGAGGAATTGGAGCGCCGTTTCCGCGACGTTGAGGAAAACCTGAAAGAGATCCGCGAAAACATGGCGCGGGCGGCGGTCAAGTCCGGCCGCAGACCGGAGGACGTGACGCTGCTGGCGGCGACGAAAACGGTTCCCGTGGAGGTGATCAACCGCAGCGTCGAGCTCGGCGTGGACCATATCGGCGAGAACCGCGTGCAGGAGCTCAACGCCAAGTACGACGGCTACCTGCTCGACCGCTGCAAGCTGCATTTCATCGGCCATCTGCAGGAGAACAAGGTGAAGTACCTTGTGGGCCGCGTGTCGATGATCGAGTCGGTGGACAGCGAAAAGCTTGCGCGCGAGATTTCCCGTCTGGGCGTGAAGCGCGGCGTCACGACCGACATCCTCGTCGAGGTGAACGTCGGCCGCGAGGAGAACAAGTCCGGCGTCCTGCCGGAAAAGCTGCCGGAGCTGCTCCGCAGCGTCTCCGCCCTCCCCGCCGTGAAAGTACGCGGCCTGATGGCGATTCCTCCGGCCGGCGCGCCGGAAGAGGAAACGAGAAATTATTTTTTGAGGATGCATCAATCTTTTATTGACACGAACATAAAAAAAATAGATAATGTAGCTATGGATGTTCTGTCCATGGGCATGTCGGCCGATTATGCGCTTGCGATCGAGTGCGGGGCCAATCTTGTGAGGATCGGAACGGCGCTTTACGGGCCGAGGAATTACGCGCAGAAAAACTGACGACTGGAGGATGTTTCGATATGGCAGGATTTGTGGAAAAAATCAAGGACATGTGGAACCCGCCCGAGGACGAGTACGAAGATTATCCGGAGGACGAAGAAGGGGACAATGGTATGGCGGACCAGGGCAAAAACGGCGAGCCGACGCCCGCTTCTCGGGATTCCGTAAGGCGCTCCCCCGCTGCCAATACGGGCAATAAGGTCGTCAATATCCACGCGACGGCCCAGCTTCAGGTCGTCCTGTTCAAGCCGGAGCGCTTTGGCGAGGACACCTGCAATATTGCGGACGAATTGCTGAAAATGCACACCGTCGTCCTGAACCTGGAAAACACAAACAAGGATATTTCCCGCAGGATCGTCGATTTCCTGAGCGGCGTCGCCTACGCGAACGGCGGGAAGATCAAGCGCGTCGCCACGAGCACATTCATTATCACGCCCTATAACGTGGATCTCACGGGCGAAGACGTGATGGACGAGCTGGAAAACAACGGCGTTTATTTTTGATGGAAAATTCTGACGGCGGGCAGGGCGGCCTCCTGCAGGCGCGCGTGGCGGACGCGGTCCGCCTGGCGGCGAACGGGGTGCGGCCCCGCTTCGTCGGGTTTCTGGACGAGGCCGAGGCGAAGCGGGCCGAAGGGCTTGCGGGGCGCGGCGCCTGCGGCAATGTGCTTTTCTGGGGCGGGTACCCCGGTGCGGAACGTGTCGTTCTGGGCGCGTTCCCTGATTTTTATACGCCCGATCCGGCCGCGTTCCCCGTTGCGGAGCTGACCGTTTCCTTCCGCCGCCAGGATTGCCTGACGCACCGCGATTTCCTCGGCGCCCTGCTCCACGCGGGAGTCGAACGCGCCTCCCTCGGTGACATCCTCGTGGAGGAGGGCCGCGCCGTCGTGTTCTGCCGGCGGGAGATCGCCGGCTTTTTCCTCTCACAGGTTGAAAAGATCGGCGGGGTCGGCGTCCGCGTTTCGGAAGGGGCGGAAGAACCGCTTCCCCCCGCGCACCGGTTCGCCGATTTTTCCGCCGTCGTGGCCTCCGCGCGGCTGGACTGCGTCGTGGCCGCCGCCGCGGGGACCAGCCGGGGGAAGGCCGCGGAGCTCATCCGCGCGCAGCGGGTGGAGCTGAATCATGAGCCTTCCGCCTCCCTTTCGGCGGAAGTGCGGGAAGGCGACGTCCTTTCCGTCCGGGGCGTGGGAAGATTCGTGATCGACCGCCTCGGCCCGAAAACGAAAAAAGGCAGGCTCGCTGCGGCGGGCAGAAAATACATCTGAAGATTCGGAGGGGTGATTTCGAAATGCTGTCTCTCAACGATATTATCAATGTCGGTTTTCGCAAGTCCGGCTTTTCCGGCTACCGCGCCGACGACGTGGAAGCGTTCGTCGACAAGGTAAAAACTTCCTACGAGGAGCTGCTGAAGCAGAGCTCCGGGCAGGCGGAGCTGATCGAAAAGCTGAAGGCGGAAAATCAGCAGAACGTGGAAAAGCTGAAAATCCTCGCCTCCAAAATCGAGGAGTACCGCTCGGAGGAGGACGATATCAAGAACGCGCTGATCAGCGCCCAGAAGCTCAGCGAGGCTTCCGTGCGCGAGGCGCGGCATAAGGCGGAGATCATCGTCAAGGACGCCGACCTGAAAGCCGAGCACATCGTTTCCGACGCGGACCGTCAGATCACCGAAAAAAAGCGCGAGCTGGAGGAGCTTCAGAAGCAGGTCTCCGATTTCCGCTCGAGGATCATGGGCCTGTACAAGGAGCACCTCACGCTGATCAGTTCGCTCCCCGTGTTCCATCCGCAGCAGGCGGAACCCAAGCCGCAGCCGGAGAAAGAACCCGCGCCGCAGCCTGCGGCCGCCGCGCCGCTGAAGGAGCAGCCGTCCGCCGCGAAGCCCGCGCCGGAGGCGGAATCCGGGGAAGAGCCCGGCTTTACCGCCCAGGTTTCCAATTTTGATGAATAATTTGCCGCCAAGTTCACGGACGGCAGCCAAGAGGAGAGAAAGAACCGATGGATTATAAAAGCACCCTGAACCTTCCGCGCACGGATTTTCCCATGCAGGCCGGCCTGCCGAAGCGTGAGCCGGAAATGCTGAAGGAATGGCAGGAGGAGCACGTATACGAGAACGTGATGAAGCGGAACGAGGGCAAGCCCGTTTATGTTCTTCACGACGGACCGCCGTACGCGAACGGGGATATCCATCTGGGAACGGCTCTCAACAAGGTGCTCAAGGACATCATCGTGCGCTACCGCAACATGACGGGCTTCCAGGCGCCCTATGTCCCCGGCTGGGATACGCACGGCCTTCCCACCGAGCTGAAGGCGCGCAAGAAAGCGGGCGTGGGCAATTCGACCACGATCTCGGACGTGGAGCTGCGCAAGCTGTGCCGCGAGTTCGCCCTCGCCTACCTGGACGGCCAGCGCAGGCAGTTTATGCGCCTGGGCGGCATCGGCGACTGGCAGCATCCCTATATCACGCTCACGCACGACTTCGAGGCGAAGCAGATCGAGGTTTTTTCCGACATGGCCCAGAAGGGCCTCATCTACCGGGGGCTGAAGCCGGTCTACTGGTGCCCCTGCTGCGAGACGGC
>DHAI01000025.1:24794-25610 GCA_002397355.1 Ruminococcaceae bacterium UBA4958
CTCGCCGAGGCCGAGATCGAGTACAGCGAAGATCCCTGCGATTCCGTCTATGTGAAATTCCGCGTGACCGACGACCGCGGCGTCTTCTCCGCGAAGGGCGTCGATCCGTCCAAAGTATACTTCGTCATCTGGACCACGACGATATGGACTCTTCCCGCGAACGTGGCCGTCTGCCTCGGGCCGGACTTCGAGTATTCGCTGGTCCGGTGCGGGGAAGAATATTATGTGATGGCTTCGGACCTGTACGAGGACGCCATGCGCGCCGCCGGAAAGACGGACTACGGCGTGGTCGCCACGTTCCGGGGCTCCGAACTGGAATATATCGAAACGGCGCACCCGTTCCTCGACCGGAAATCCCTCGTCATCCTCGGGGACCATGTTACGCTGGAGAGCGGCACCGGCTGCGTCCATACCGCGCCGGGCCACGGCATCGAGGACTTCGACGTCTGCCACAACCATTACCCCAGCCTCCCCGTCATCGTCCCCGTCGACGCGCACGGCCGCATGACGGCGGAAGCCGGGAGCCGCTTCGCCGGTCTGACGACCGCGGAGGCGAACGGGGCCATCCTGCAGGATCTGCGGGAGAGCGGCGCGCTGTTCGCCGTCAAGCGCATCATCCACCAGTACCCGCACTGCTGGCGCTGCAAAAAGCCCGTCCTGTTCCGCGCCACCAGGCAGTGGTTCTGCTCCGTGGACGCGATCAAGGACAAGGCGATCGAGGAGATCAACCATGTGGAATGGGTGCCGTCGTGGGGCAGGGAGCGCATCACCTCCATGGTGCGCGAGCGCAGCGACTGGTGCATTTCCCGCCAGCGC
>DHAI01000025.1:25774-30757 GCA_002397355.1 Ruminococcaceae bacterium UBA4958
TGGGGCGTCCCGATCCCGATCTTTTACTGCAAGGAGTGCGGCGAGCCGCTGATCTCAAAAGAGGCGATGGCCGCCGTTTCCCGTCTCTTTGCGGCGGAAGGCTCCGACGCGTGGTACGAAAAGACCGCCGCGGAAATCCTGCCGGCCGGCACGAAATGCCCGAAGTGCGGCTGCGGGGAGTTCACGAAGGAGCGCGACATCATGGACGTGTGGTTCGACTCCGGCTGCAGCCACGCCGCCGTGGCCGATCAGCGCCCCGAACTTCACTGGCCCGCCGACATGTACCTGGAGGGCGCCGACCAGTACCGCGGGTGGTTCCAGTCCTCGCTGCTCACGGCCGTGGCGTGGCGCGGCAAAGCGCCGTACCGCACGGTTGTCACGCACGGCTGGGTTGTGGACGGCAAGGGCCGCAAAATGTCAAAATCGCTCGGCAACGGCATCGCGCCGTCCGAGATCGTCGAGAAGTACGGGGCGGACATCCTGCGCCTGTGGGCTGCTTCCGCCGATTACCACGCCGACATCCACATCTCGCCCAAAATCCTGAAGCAGCTTTCCGACGCGTACCGCAAGATCCGCAACACGGCGCGGTTCATGCTGGGCAACCTCTCCGATTTCGACCCGGACTCGGACATGGTCCCGGCGGAAAAGCTCGAGCCGATCGACCGCTGGGCCCTGCATCGCTTCAACAGGCTGATCGCGGAGGCGAAAGAGGGTTACGGCACCTACGAATTCCACGAGGCGTACCACGCGATCCACAATTTCTGCGTGGTCGATCTCTCCAACTTTTACCTGGACGTCCTGAAGGACAGGCTGTACGTCGAAAGGGCGGACAGCGCCACGCGCCGCGCCGCGCAGACGGCCATGTACCTGATCCTGGACGGCATGACGCGCCTCGTTTCGCCGATCCTCGCGTTCACTTCCGACGAGATTTGGCGCAGCATGCGCCACCGCAGCGGGGAAAACGCCGCGCGCGCCGTCTACAACGATATGCCGGAGCCGCTGGACGTGGACGCCGACGACGCG
The DNA here is from genome assembly GCA_002397355.1 of Ruminococcaceae bacterium UBA4958. GTDB lineage: Bacteria > Bacillota > Clostridia > Oscillospirales > Acutalibacteraceae > Thermocaproicibacter. Next base: position 26,798 of record DHAI01000025.1, read on the forward strand.
TTCGCCGCGCGCTGGGACAGGATCCATCTGCTGCGCGACGACACCAAAAAGGCGTTGGAAAGCGCCCGCGCGGAAAAGGTCATCGGTTCTTCGCTCGACGCCAAAGTGGAGCTGCACTGCACGGGCGAGTTGTATGAGTTTGTAAAATCCGCGGAAAGCGGGCTGCCCGCCGTGCTGATCGTTTCCCAGGTCGCGGTGCGGAATGACGAGGACGGCGCGTACAGGGGCGAGGCGCTGCCGGGGCTTTCCGTCACGGTTTCGCACGCGGAAGGCGAAAAATGCGCACGCTGCTGGACTTACAGCGATACGGTCGGAAAGGATCCGAAGCATCCGGACGTCTGCGAGCGTTGCGCGCGGGTTCTGAAACAGGGATTATAACGGAGGACGGATGCAGGGGGGAGCCGTATGGCCCGCCCCTGCGTTTGAATTGGAGAAAGAGGGGGCGTTCCCTTGGCTGTTGCCATGCTGTTGCTTTCCGTTCTGTTCACGGTGGTGGACCAGTTCCTGAAGCTGGTCGTCGTGCGGGATGTCAAGCCCGTTGGGTCGGTTTCGGTGATCCCGGGACTGCTGGACTGGGAGTATGTCGAGAACCGCGGCGCGGCTTTCAGCTTGCTGGAAGGCGGCCGCTGGGTGTTCGTCGCCATTACGGCCGCCGTGTGCGTGTTTATTATTTTCGCCATGTTCCGCTATACGCGCCACGAATTCTTTTCGTGGGCGGCGTCCGCCCTCGTTGTGGGCGGCGGCGTCGGGAACATGATAGACCGCATCCTGCACGAGTACGTCGTCGATTATATCCGCGTTTCCTTTTTCCCCGCAATCTTCAATTTCGGGGATTGCTGCGTGGTGATCGGCGCGATTTTCTTTATCATCCACGCCGTTTTCTTCTCCGAGAGGGACACCGAGAAAGTGATACGGAGAAGGCCGTAGAATGCGCAGGCTCGTTTTCACGGTAAAGCCGGAGGAAGCAGGAAGCCGCCTGGACCGGTTTATCGGGGCGCGCGCGGAAAACGTGACGCGCTCGGCCGCGGAGAAACTGATCGCCGCGGGGCACGCCGTTGTGAACGGGGAGCCCCGCGGGAAGAGCTACCGCTGCGCCGCCGGCGACGGGGTGGAGGTTTCCCTTCCGGAGCCGGAGCCGCCCGCCGCCGTCGCGCAGCCCATCCCGCTGGACATCGTCTACGAGGACGGCGATCTGCTCGTCGTCAACAAGCCGAAGGGCATGGTGGTGCACCCGGCCGCCGGCCACGCCGACGGCACGCTGGTGAACGCGCTGCTGGCGCACTGCGGGGATTCCCTTTCCGGCATCAACGGCGTGATGCGCCCGGGCATCGTCCACAGGATCGACAAGGACACGAGCGGGCTGCTGATCGTCGCGAAGAACGATTTCGCCCACCGTTCCCTCGCAGCCCAGATCAAAGCGCACAGCTTCACGCGCATCTACGAGGCCGTCGTCTCAGGGAATCTGAAAGACGACGCCGGCACGGTCGACGCGCCGATCGGCCGCCACCCCACCCAGCGGAAAAAAATGGCCGTGACGCGGAAGAATTCCCGGAACGCCGTGACGCACTACGAAGTGCTGGCCCGCTACCGCGGCTACACGCACGTCCGCCTGAGGCTGGAAACCGGCCGCACGCATCAGATCCGGGTCCATATGGCGTACCTCGGCCATCCCGTGGCGGGCGACACGGTCTACGGCGCGAAAAAGCCCGTTCCCGGCCTGGCGGGGCAGTGCCTTCATGCGCGCGTCATCGGGTTCGTGCATCCCCGCACCGGGCAGTACCTGGAGTTTTCCAGCGCCCTGCCGCGGTATTTCACCGATTTTCTCGCGCGGCTGAGCCCGCTCTGAGCCGCGCCGGCCTTTTCGGAAGTGAGTTTTATGGAGGAAGATTCGTCCCGCCAGACGCGCGTCCTCGTCTGGATCGCGGCCGCGCTCTGCGCCGTCGTGGTCGGCTACAACGCGTTTTATGTGCCGGAGGCGTCCTTTTCGGAGCCGGTCGCCGCCGCGGATGCGGGAAGCGCCCCCGCCGTTTCCGCGGTTTCCTCTGCGCGGAGCGCGAAGAAGCTGAATATCAACACGGCCTCGGCCGCCGAGCTGAGCGACGGGCTGGCCGGCGTCGGCGACGTGCTGGCCGAGCGCATCGTGGCGTACCGCGGGGAGCACGGCCCGTTCCGTTCCGTCGACGAACTCCGGAACGTACCGGGCATCGGGGAAAAGAAATACGAGGAAATCCGCGGCCAGGTCGCCGTAGGATAAGAACCCATTGTCAATTGTCCGGTTTCATGGTATCATGAGAGCGGTGTTCCTCAGTCTGCCGAAAGGAAGGTGTTTCTCATGATGCCTGTTGTGGTCTGGCTCTGCGTCGTCGTCGCGGCAGCCCTGCTGGAGATGGCGACGACGCAGCTCGTTTCCATCTGGTTCGCCGTCGGCGGGGTGGGCGCCATCATCGCCTGCGAGCTGAACGCGCCGGTTCCGGTGCAGATCATGGTTTTCGTGGTCGTCACGGCTCTTACGCTCGCCTTTACCCGCCCCGTTGCGCACAGAGCGCTCGCCGTGAAGAAAACGAGCACGAACGCCGACCGCTATATCGGCAGGATAGCCGTCGTCACCCTGGCGATCGACAACATGCGCGGCGAAGGGCAGGTCAACGTCCTCGGCAGCATATGGACGGCGCGCTCCGCGGACGGCTCGCCGATACCGGCCGGCCGCGACGTTATCGTGGTGGCGATCGACGGCGTCAAACTGATTGTCCGTCCCAAACCGAATGATTGAGAGAGAAAGAGAGTGACCTGAATGGATCCCGTCGTCGGCTATATCGTTCTGCTGCTCCTGATCGTTTTCATCATCGCGGTGCTTATCTCGAACATCAAGGTCGTCCCGCAGGCGCACGCCTATGTGATCGAACGTCTCGGCGCGTATCAGATGACGTGGGACACGGGCCTGCACTTCAAGGTCCCGTTCGTCGACAAGGTCTCGAAGCGGGTTTCGCTCAAGGAGCAGGTGATCGACTTCCCCCCGCAGCCCGTCATCACGAAAGACAACGTCACCATGCAGATCGACACGGTGGTCTACTTCCAGATCACGGACCCGAAGCTGTACGCCTACGGCGTGGAGCGCCCGCTCTCGGCCATTGAGAACCTTTCGGCAACCACGCTCCGCAATATCATCGGCGACCTCGAGCTCGACCACACCCTCACGTCGCGCGACGTGATCAACGCGAAGATCCGCACGGTGCTCGACGAGGCGACGGACGCCTGGGGCATCAAGGTGAACCGCGTCGAGCTGAAGAACATCATCCCGCCGCGCGAGATCCAGGAGTCCATGGAGAAGCAGATGAAGGCGGAGCGCGAGCGCCGCGCGCAGATCCTTACTGCGGAAGGCGAAAAGAGCAGCGCCATCCTCGTGGCGGAGGGCGAAAAGGAATCCGCCATCCTCCGCGCGGACGCCGCGAAGGAGACGAAGATCCGCGAGGCCCAGGGCGAGGCGGAGGCTATCACGCTGGTGCAGAAAGCCCTTGCCGACGGCATCCGGATGCTGAACGATTCGCACCCCACCGACGCCGTGATCGCGCTGAAGAGCCTGGAAGCCTTCGGCAAGGCGGCGAACGGCCGCGCGACGAAGATCATCATCCCGTCCGAAATCCAGTCGCTGGCCGGGCTTGCCACTACTCTGAAGGAGCTTGTCGTCGACAATGTTCCCAAAGAGACCGGGCCGGAGGCAAAGCCGCAAAAGTGAACAAAAACCGGCGGCCTTTTCCCGGAACGACGTTTTTCCGGGAAGGCCGCCGTTCCCATATCGAAAGGGAATGAAAAGGAGTGCTTGCTGAGAATGTCTGAGCTGAAAAAGGTCGCCGTCATCATGGGCAGCGACAGCGATTTTCCCGTCGTTTCCGGCGCGGTGAAAAAGCTGAAATCCTTCGGAATCCCGGTGGAGGCCCGCGTGATCTCCGCCCACAGGACGCC
>DHAI01000025.1:30773-34352 GCA_002397355.1 Ruminococcaceae bacterium UBA4958
CATGGGCAGCGACAGCGATTTTCTCGTCGTTTCCGGCGCGGTGAAAAAGCTGAAATCCTTCGGAATCCCGGTGGAGGCCCGCGTGATCTCCGCCCACAGGACGCCCGCCGTGGCCGCCGAATTCGCCGGCAGAGCGGAAGAAAACGGGTTCGGCGTGATCATCGCCGCGGCCGGAAAGGCCGCCCATCTCGCGGGGGTGCTCGCCGCATGCACGACGTTGCCCGTCATCGGCGTCCCGATGAAGTCCGACGCGCTGGAGGGCCTCGACGCGCTGCTCGCCACGGTGCAGATGCCGAGCGGCATCCCGGTGGCCACGGTGGCCATCGACGGCGCCGAGAACGCCGCCATCCTTGCGGCGGAGATTCTCGCCGTCGGCAGCCCCGAGCTTTCCGCGAAGCTCAGGGACATGAAGAAGCAGTTGGCGGACAAGGTCGCGGCGAAAGACCGCGCGGTTCGGCAAGAGGCCGCCGGGCTCTGAAAATGACGGAGGGAAACAAGATGGAGAAGAGTTACAGCGAGAGCTATAAAGCCGCGGGAGTGGACGTTACGGCCGGCTACAAAGCGGTGGAACTGATGAGGGGTTCCGTGGAGCGCACGCGGGTTCCGGGCGTCCTTTCCGGCATCGGCGGGTTCGGGGGGCTGTTCCAGCCGGATCTTTCCGGCATGCGCGAGCCGGTCCTCGTCAGCGGGACCGACGGCGTCGGGACGAAGCTGAAAATCGCTTTCCTGCTGGACAAGCACGACACGGTGGGGATCGACTGCGTCGCCATGTGCGTGAACGACGTCGTCTGCTGCGGGGCGAAGCCGCTCTTCTTCCTCGACTATATCGCCGTGGGGAAAAACCGCCCGGAGACCGTCGCGGCCGTCGTGAGCGGCGTCGCGGAGGGCTGCGTGCAGGCCGGCTGCGCGCTCGTCGGCGGCGAGACGGCCGAGATGCCCGGCTTTTACCCGGCGGACGAATACGATCTCGCGGGCTTTTCCGTCGGCATGGTTGAAAAGGCGAAGATTCCGGACGGTTCCGGCGTCGTACCCGGGGACGCGGTCATCGGGCTCGCCTCTTCCGGCCTCCATTCCAACGGCTTTTCGCTTGTCCGCAAAGCGCTCAACGTCAGCGAGCGCAATATCCGCATGTACCTGGCGGAGCTGGGCCGCACGCTCGGCGAAGAACTCCTCGAGCCGACCAGGATCTATGTGAAGCCCGTGCTCGCCCTGATGGGGAGGGTGCGCGTAAAGGCCGCGTCCCACATCACGGGCGGCGGATTTTATGAAAACGTGCCGCGCATGCTGAACGGGAGAGTCGCCGCAAGGATCGAGAAGGCGGCGCTGCCGAAGCTGCCGATCTTCGCGCTGCTGCAGCGCCAGGGAAATCTTCCGGAGCGCGACATGTACAATACCTTCAACATGGGGGTCGGCATGTGCCTCGTGGTTGCGAAGGAGGACGCAAACCGCGCCGTGGAGGAGCTGGAATCGTCCGGCCAGCCCGCTTCCGTGATCGGCGAGATCACGGCCGGCGAAAGGGAAGTCGTCCTATGCTGAACATAGCCGTCCTCGTCTCCGGCGGCGGAACGAATCTCCAGGCGCTTATCGCCGCGCAAGGCGACGGGAAGCTCCCCAACGGGAAGCTGGCCCTCGTCGTTTCCAGCAACCCGTGCGCGCACGCGCTTGCCCGCGCGGCGAAAGCCGGCATCCCGTCGCGCGTGCTGGCCCGCAGGGAGTTCGGCTCCCAGCGGGAATACGACGCGGAGCTTCTGGCGCTGCTGGGCCGGTACCGGATCGGCCTGGTGGTGCTTGCCGGTTTTCTGAACATCGTGAGCGGCGAAGTCGTCGCCGCGTACCGGAATCGCATCATCAACGTCCATCCGTCGCTGATCCCCTCCTTCTGCGGCCCGGGCTGCTACGGCCTTCACGTCCACGAGATGGCGCTCCGCCGCGGCGTGAAGCTGACGGGCGCGACGGTGCATTTCGTCGACGAGGTGTGCGACGGCGGACCGATCATCCTGCAGAAGGCGGTGGAAGTCCTTCCGGACGACACGCCGGAAACCCTGCAGCGCCGCGTGATGGAGCGGGCCGAATGGAAGATCCTGCCGGAAGCCGTGGCGCTGTTCTGCGACGGCAGGCTTTCGGTGGAGAACGGAATCGTGAAAATCAGGGAGGGACAGTCTTGAATACCATTTCCGTCGAAGAAGCGCTCGGGCGCAATCCTTACCCGGGCAGGGGCATCCTTCTGGGCAGAAGCGCGGACGGCGCGTCCGCCGTGGCCGCTTACTTCATCATGGGCCGCAGCGAAAACAGCCGCAACCGCATTTTCCTCACGGAGGGGAGCGGCCTGCGCACGCAGGCGTTCGACCCCTCCAAAATGACCGATCCGTCGCTGCTCATCTACTCGCCCGTCCGCGTCGTGGGGAGCGACACCATCGTCACGAACGGCGACCAGACCGACACCATCGCCGACGAGCTCGCGCACGGCGGCACGTTCGAAGACGCGCTGCGCACCCGCACGTTCGAACCGGACGCGCCGAACTTCACGCCGCGCATCTCCGGCCTGCTGGAAACGGGGGGGAAATTCCGCTACCGGCTTTCCATCCTGAAAAGCGGCGACGCGCAGGGAAAGTCCGCCCGCCGGTTCTTTTTCGAGTACAGCAGCCCCATCCCGGGGGAAGGGCACCTGATCCATACTTACCGCGGCGACGGAAACCCGCTGCCGCCCTTCGAGGGGGAGCCGACCGCCGTGGCGGTGGAGGGCAGCCTCGACGAATTTGCGGAGCGCCTCTGGGCCAGCCTGGACGGGGACAACAGAGTCTCGCTTTTCGTGCGTTTTCTCAGCCTGAAAAGCGGGCTTGCGGACACGCGTGTTTTCAACAAAAATCTCGGAAAACGGTAATGGATGCCGAACGGACAGGAGGATTCTTTCATGGCGAATGAACTCGCGCTGAAATACGGCTGCAACCCCAACCAGAAACCCGCCCGCATCTTTAGGAAGGACGGAGGGGACCTTCCGGTGGAGGTGCTGAACGGCCGCCCCGGCTACATCAACTTCCTCGACGCGCTCAACGGCTGGCAGCTCGTGCGGGAGCTGAAACAGGCCACGGGCCTTCCCGCGGCGGCTTCCTTCAAGCATGTGAGCCCTGCCGGCGCGGCCGTGGCCGCGGAACTTTCGGAGACGGTGAAACGGGCCTGCTTCGTGGACGACATCGCGCTTTCCCCGCTTGCGGGCGCCTACGCCATGGCGCGCGGAGCGGACCGCATGTCTTCCTACGGCGATTTCGCCGCCCTTTCCGACGTGTGCGACAGGGAGACCGCGCTGCTGCTGAAGCGTGAGGTCTCCGACGGCGTGGTCGCGCCGGGGTACGACGACGAGGCGCTCGCGATCCTGAAGACCAAGCGGAAGGGAAATTACAGCGTGATCCGGATCGACCCGGCGTACCGCCCCGCGCCGGTCGAACAGAGGGATGTTTTCGGCGTCACGTTTGAGCAGGGGCGCAACGAATCGGTCATCGACGGGGCGCTTCTGGACAACGTGGTCACGAAGAACAAAAGCATCCCGGACGCTGCGAAACGCGATCTGCTGGTGGCGCTGAT
>DHAI01000025.1:34504-35187 GCA_002397355.1 Ruminococcaceae bacterium UBA4958
ACGCTGAAATACACCCAGTCCAACTCCGTCTGCTATGTGAAGGACGGCCGCACCATCGGCGTCGGCGCGGGCCAGCAGTCGCGCATCCACTGCACGCGCCTCGCGGGGGACAAGGCGGACCGCTGGCTTCTCCGCCAGCATCCGAAGGTCCTTGCGCTCCCGTTCCGCCCGGACATCCGACGCCCCGACCGCGACAACACGGTGGACGTCTATCTTTCGGACGATGCGGGGAAAGTCTTGGCCGACGGCGTCTGGCAGCGCTATTTCGTAAGGAAGCCGGAGCCTTTTTCGCGCGGCGAGAAGAAGGAGTGGCTCGCGCGGCAGGACGGCGTTTCGCTCGGCTCCGACGCGTTTTTCCCGTTCGGCGACAACATCGAGCGCGCGCACCGGTCCGGCGTGCGGTACATCGCGCAGCCGGGCGGCTCTATCCGCGACGACAATGTGATCGAGACCTGCGACAGGTACGGAATCGCCATGGCCTTTACGGGCCTGCGGCTGTTCCACCACTGAGCGGGAAGCGGGGGTGTTTTTTCTGTGAAAATTCTGGTGATCGGCGGCGGCGGGCGGGAACACGCCGTCGTGCGTAAATTAAAGGAAAGCCCGAAGGTGACGGAACTGTACTGCGCTCCGGGCAACGGCGGCATCGCCTGCGACGCGGAATGCGTGCCCATTCCGGTTTCGGA
>DHAI01000025.1:35423-39573 GCA_002397355.1 Ruminococcaceae bacterium UBA4958
CCGCCGCGGCGCGGATCGAAAGCAGCAAGGTGTTCGCCAAGGGGCTGATGAAAAAATATCATATCCCCACGGCCGGCTACGAGGTCTTCGACGATCCGCGTAAGGCGCTGGCCCACATCCGCGCCGCAGGGACGTACCCCGCCGTCGTCAAGGCGGACGGCCTGGCGCTCGGCAAGGGCGTGATCATCGCCGCGGACTACGGGGAGGCGGAGCGCGCCGTAAGAACCATCATGGAGGACAAGAAGTTCGGCGCTTCCGGCGACCGCGTCGTCGTGGAAGAATTTCTCACAGGGCCCGAGGTTTCCGTGCTCGCATTCACGGACGGGAAGTGCGTGAAGCCGATGGTATCCGCCAAGGACCATAAGCGCGCGCAGGACGGCGATAAAGGGCCGAACACGGGCGGAATGGGAGCCATAAGCCCGAACCCGTACTACACGCCGGAGATCGCGGACGAGTGTATGGAAACGATCTTCCTGCCCACGGTCCGCGCCATGAATCGGGAGGGAAGGCCGTTCCGGGGCTGCCTTTACTTCGGTCTGATGCTCACGCCGGACGGCCCGAAGGTCATCGAGTACAATTCCCGTTTCGGCGACCCGGAGACGCAGGTTGTCCTGCCGCGCCTGAAAACGGATTTCGTCGACGTCCTCGAGGCCGTCGTGGACGGCCGCCTTGCGGAGCAGCCCGTCGAGTGGAGCGGCGAGGCCTGCGCCTGCGTGGTCATGGCCTCGGGCGGGTACCCCGGCCATTACGAGAAGGGCATCGGGATCACCGGCCTGGATGAGAACGGGCAGATCCCGGGCGCGACGGTCTACCATGCCGGGACCGTGCGCAGGGGCGGCAAATTTTACACGAGCGGCGGCCGCGTGCTCGGCGTGACCGCCCTGGGAGCCACCCTGCCGGAGGCGCTCGAAAAGGCGTATGCCGGCGTGGGGACCATTCATTTCGACGGCGCTTCCTTTCGGCGCGACATCGGGAAATGACGTTTCAATCGGCAAAGGGAGGGAAGGCTTTCGAAAGCCTTCCCTCCCTTACACTACAAACCCGGGGCCGCGCAAAGCTGCGCAGCCCCGGGGGTTTACCGATGCGGAAAGCCTTTCCGTCAGGTTTCCGTAAGCGCTCTTCTCAGCCACACGTCCGCGAGGTCCATGGCCAGGTACAGGCCGTTTTTCTCGCTTGTTTTCACGATCTGCTTGTGGCCCTGCGAAGCGCGGTCGGTCCGCATCAATTGAATCGATACGCGGTCGGCGACGTCGAGCTCGCCGACTTTCTTTTTGCTTTTGATCTCCAGCCGGACAACGTAACGGTCCAGCATGCTGCCGTAGTACAGCACGTTGCCGCAGCGCACGAGGGGCTTGCCCCTGTAGGTCGGAAACTGCGGTTCGGCTTCTTTGTTCTCATTCATTCGCGGTGAACCTCCTGCTTTAACCGGGAGTCTTGCGACGGGCCGTCAATCTCCCAGGTACGATTTCAGTAAAACCTGCAGCAACTCGTCGCGGTCAATCCTGCGGATAAGACTGCGGGCGTTATTGTGCGTCGTGATATAAGTCGGATCCTCCGAGAGGATATATCCGACGATCTGATTGATGGGGTTGTAACCCTTTTCCTTCAGCGCGTCATAGACCGCCGTGAGGGTGGTCTTGATCAGGTCCTCGCGGTCGCTGTCGAGCGAAAAAGTCATCGTCTTATCAAGCATGGGTAGCACCTCCCGTATTGCTTATCATACAATAAAGAACCGGCGATTGCAAGGAGAAAATTGCGATTTGCGCTACAGGCGCAGCGACGCGCCGGCTTTTTTCAGCTCCTCGACCACCTTTTCCATCACGGAGGCGACGCGCTCCTCCGTCAGGGTTGCGTCGCCGGAGCGCAGCGTCACGCGGAACGCTACGCTTTTCTTTCCGCTTTCGATCTGGTTGCCCCTGTAGACGTCGAACAGCTTCACGCGCTCCAGAAGCCCGCTCGCGCCGCTGCGGATCGCCTTTTCCAGAGCGGCCGCGGGGACGCCGTCGCCGCAGACGAGCGCCAGGTCGCGCGAGACGGCCGGGAATTTCGGCAGGGGCCGATAGGCCCTTTCCAGCGCCGCGTGGCGGAAAAGCGCGTTCACGTCCAGCGTGAAGCTTACCGCGCGGCAGTCCATGCCGTAGTTTTCCATCACCTTCGGGTGCAGCTCGCCGATGACGCCGAACGTCTCGCCGCCTATGGCGAGCTTTCCGCAGCGCCCGGGGTGGTAGGCGGGGTCGTCCGCGCCCGCCGCGATCTCCCAGCCCGTTATGCCCAGCCGGCCGAGAAGCGCCTCGACCATGCCCTTCGCCGCGAAGAAGTCGAAGCCCTCGCCGTACATCCCGCAGACGAGCATGGGCTTTTCTTCCGGCAGCTCGTCGCTCTTTTCGGCGGGCAGGTAGACGGAGGCGAGTTCGTAGAGGCACGCGCTTTCGTTGCGGTTGTTATAGTTGCGCGCCAGCGTCTGCATCATGGAGGGCAGCGCCGTGGTGCGCATGACGGAGGTGTCCTCGCCGAGCGGGTTCGCGATCGTCACGGACCGGCGCAGCGCGCTGCCGGCCGGCATCCGGATCCTGTCGTAATCCTTCGGGCCGAGGAACGAATACGTTATGATCTCGCTGGCGCCGAGGGCCTGCATGGTTTCGCCGACTCTGCGGTCGAATTTCTGGCGGACCGTGTATTTGCCCTGCGCGCCGCCGCGCAGAGCGGTGCCCGGGATCCTGTTGTAGCCGTAGAAACGAGCGATTTCCTCCGCAATGTCCGCCTTGTGGACGAGGTCGGGGCGGTAGGTGGGGACGACGATCTCGTCGCCCTCGAAAGCGCAGCCCAGCTTTTCCAGGATGGCTTTCATCTCGCCGGCGCTCAGCGACGTGTCGAGGAAGCGGTTGATCCAGCCGGCGTCCAGCGGGATCCGGCGGTTTTCCGGCGCGTAATTTTTCACGGCCACGGCGCCGTCGGTCACGTCGCCGGCGTCGAGAAGCTCCACCAGCTCGCAGGCGCGGTCGAGGGCGGGCAGGCAGTTGTTCGGGTCGAGCCCTTTTTCATAGAGTCCGGAGGCTTCCGTCCTCATCCCGAGGCTGCGCGCGGTGCGGCGCACGGAGGGGCCGTTGAAGCACGCGGATTCGAAGACGACGGTGGTGGTTTCCCCGGTGATCTCGCTGCTCGCGCCGCCCATCACGCCCGCCACGGCCACGGGCTTCTCCGCGTCCGCGATGACGAGGTTTTCCGGCGTGAGCGCGTGCCGCGTCCCGTCCAGCGTGGTGATCGATTCGCCCGCCGCGGCGCGGCGCACGCGGATCTCGTGGCCGGCCAGGCAGCGGCAGTCGAACGAGTGCATCGGCTGGCCGTACTCCAGCATCACATAGTTCGTGATGTCCACGATATTGTTGATCGGCCGCACGCCCATCGCGCGCAGACGTTCCCGCATCCAGCGCGGCGACGGCTTCACGCGCACGTTCTTTACCGCGCGCGCCGAATACATCGGGCAGAGGTCAGGCGCCTCCACCGCGGCGCGGATCAGCTCGGAGCAGGGGCCCGCCCCGCCCCTGACGGCGGGCGTATGCAGGTTCAGCGGCTTGTGGAACGTTGCGGCGGCTTCGCGCGCCAGGCCGATCACCGAGAAGCAGTCCGGCCGGTTGCCGGTGATCTCGAACTCGATTTTCCAGTCGTCGAAGCCCAGCGCTTTGCAGATCGGCTCCCCGAGCGTGCAGCCCTCTTCCCGCAGCACGAAGATCCCGTCTTCGACGGCGTAGGGAAAGTCGTGCTTCGTGAGGCCCAGCTCGCCGAGCGAGCAGAGCATCCCGTTGCTCTCCACGCCGCGCAGCTTTCCCCTTTTTATTTTTTTGCCGCCGGGCAGGGTGGAGTTGTGCAGCGCCACGGGGACGATGTCCCCGGTCTTCAGGTTTTGCGCGCCCGTGACGATCTGCAGCGGCTCGCCGGAGCCGACGTCCGTTTTCGTGATCCACAGATGGTCGGAGTCCGGGTGGCGCTCCAGGGAGACGACCTTCCCCACGACCACGTTGGAGATCTCCGCGCCCTCCTGCGCCCAGGTTTCCACTTTGGAACCGCTCAGCGTCATGGCCTCCGTGAAGTCCCGGATGGGCATTTCGTCGAGCGGGACGAACTCCCTGAGCCATCTCATCGAAAGATTCAT
>DHAI01000025.1:39855-41601 GCA_002397355.1 Ruminococcaceae bacterium UBA4958
TTTGGGTGCACCATGCCGCAGCCGAGGATCTCGATCCAGCCTTCGCCCTTGCAGAGGCGGCAGCCCTTGCCGCGGCAGTGGAAGCACTGCACGTCGACTTCGGCGGAAGGCTCCGTGAACGGAAAGTGATGCGGGCGGAAGCGCACGACGGAGTCTTCCCCGTACATGCGGCGGATGATGGTTTCCAGCGTTCCTTTCAGGTCGGCGAAGGTGACGCCCTGATCCACCACGAGGCCCTCGATCTGGTGGAAGAGAGGCGAGTGCGTGGCGTCCACCGCGTCCGAGCGGTAGACGCGGCCGGGGCTGATGATGCGGATGGGCGGCTTCTGCTTCTCCATCACGCGCACCTGCACCGGCGAGGTCTGGGTGCGCAGCAGGATCTTGTCGTTGATATAGAACGTGTCCTGCGTGTCGCGCGCCGGGTGGTCCTTCGGCATGTTCAGCGCCTCGAAATTGTAGTAGTCGTATTCCACCTCCGGCCCGCTCACGATGTCGAACCCGAGGCCGACGAAGATCTCCTTGATTTCATCCAGCTCGATGCTCAGCGGGTGCTTGTGGCCCAGCTCCCGGGGCGTGCCGGGCAGGGTGACGTCGATCTTTTCGCGCTCCAGGCGCTTCTCCGTCTCCGCTTCGCGCAGCTCCTCCGCGCGGGCGGTGAGCTCCGATTCGATCTGGGCGCGGATCCGGTTCGCCGTTTGCCCCACGGCGGGGCGCTCCTCCGCGGGAAGCCCGCCCATCTGCTTCAGAATGGCCGTCAGCTCCCCCTTTTTGCCGAGGTAGCGGATGCGCAGGCTTTCCAGCGCCTGCCGGTCCGCGGCCCGGCGCAAATCACGATCCGCCGCTTCGCGGATGGACTCCAGTTTCTCCTTGAATGCCATGGCGTATCTGTCCTTTCTTTCCGGTCGTATGCCGAAAACAAAAAAGCTTTCGCCCCTCCGAGGGGCGAAAGCTATGTTTCGCGGTACCACCCTGTCATTTGCTCTTTTCGGCCTCGTAACGGAGCCGCCCGTCGCCGCCTACCGCCCGAAGGTTTCAGCGGCGCCGCTCAAAAGGGAACTTCGCCGGACTCCAGCCCGCAGTATGCTCTCAGCCGGTGGCATACAGTCTCTGTCGGAGGCGCGGAAAACGGCTACTTCCTTTCTCCCAGCGTTTTGCGATCATTGTCTTTAATATAACACGCGGCCGGCGGGAATGCAAGAAAAATCTTGTATTCCCGGGAAATGCGGGGGAACCGGGGAATTTTGAATTGTAAAAGGCGGATGAATATGGTACAATAACAATGACTATAAATTGGTGCGGAAATTCCGTGGATTGAGCCATTTATTTTGGAGGCAACAGAATGACAGACGTTTTTGTGGAGCAGCTTGTCAAAAAGAGGATGGGGCCGAAAGATTATGCGATCATAGCCGCCGTGATCATCGGCGCGCTCGTCGTCGTGTTCCTGTCGTTCCTGGTTCCGTTTCTCTCCGTTTTCATCATCGTGGGCGCGTGCTTCGGCGCGTATTACCTCATCACGGCCCGCAGCCTCGAGTTTGAGTACAGCGTGACGAACGGGGACATCACCGTCGACAAGGTCATCAGCCGCCGCAACCGGAAACGCGTGCTTTCCGTCGACGCGCACGATATTGAGGAGATCGGGAAATTCCGCCCGGATCTTCTGAAAAGCAAGACCAGTTTCAAACCGTATTTCGTTTCCGAGTATGACGACGGGCGCAACAGCATGTATTTCTGCGCGCACACGGCGAA
>DHAI01000025.1:41841-42076 GCA_002397355.1 Ruminococcaceae bacterium UBA4958
CAGGTGGCTTTTGTTGCTTTCGGCAGGCATTGACCTGATAGAAACGGAGAGGATCCGCCGGTCCATCCGGAATCCGCGCTTCCGCAGCAGGGTGTTCGGCGAAGCCGAACGTTCCCAGCTTGCGGCGCGCGGATTTCCTGTTCCCAGCGCCGCCGCGTGCTTCTGCGCGAAGGAGGCGTTTTCCAAGGCGGTCGGCACCGGCCTGCGCGCTTTCGACCTGCGGGACGTGCAGCTT
>DHAI01000087.1:0-2986 GCA_002397355.1 Ruminococcaceae bacterium UBA4958
TACAGCACGAAGCTATATCTTGCCAACAACAGCGGCAGCATGAAAAGGAGCGTCAGGTATTCCCCGCCCTCCATGTTCATGATAGTCGCCAAAAAATATCCGATCGGCGCGGACGCCGCAATATTCGGTAAAAAATCAATAATGTTTTTAAAGAGCGCCGAAAAAAAACGGCACTGCTTATCGAGCGAAAACAATGCCAAAAGGATCGCACTGTTGAGGATAATGATGGACAAAATCAGCACAATACCGGGTAAAATGAATTTCTGGACGGACAATACACCAATAGGACCGCCAAGAAATTGATAAAATTTCCCGGAAACATAAAATGATAGAATAAAATCCGAAGCATTAAAAGCCGTTTTGATCGGTGCCGTATTGAAAAAATGTGCAGGTTTTTTATTTTTTCGTGAAGAGCGTTTCACAACAAAAGGTGTGCTGAGTAAAACCAGAGCGGCTGCAGCTTCAGGCCCTTTTGACAACACAGCCGCCATACCGCAGATGAACGACATATCGAACGCATAATTTTCCCGGATGAAAATAGGAAAGCAGCGGCAGATAATATACAAAACCCAAAGGACAAAAAACTGCCGCAGTTCATCGCTGCGCTGCGGGCCGGAGAAAGTTGTACTTAAATAAAATACGGTGCAACGCAGGCCAAGAAGGATCCCGACGATCGAAACAAAACACGCATATATCTTCGAGGAGCGGCTCATATCGCTTACTGCTCGCTTTCTGCAAAAATAAAAAACCAGGCTCGCGGATGATCATTTCAGATCAGATCCAAGAGAACATAGCGCCGGCAGTCGCAAGAACGGAAATAACTGCCATGACAGCCGCAGCGATCTTTGCTTTCATCGATATAGCCTCCATTACCCGGACTCTGTTCTTCCGCTGTTCGAACAGGCTATATCCGCTTCGCTAATAAAGCTGCTGTTTCCGCAAACCTGATTTTTCCAGTTTTAGAGGCCCCAAGGGCCCATACCGCAGTTACACGACGGTAATCTGCCGGTTCAGCGCATCGAGGGTGGCTTTCACGATGGCCAAACCTCTGTCTTCATACAAAAAAGTGCTGCCGATATATTGCTTCACACGATCTCCTTTTTTCGCAATTACACACGCTGCCACGGCTTTTTCTCCATTTAAATCGAATTCCCTGACATCCGCGGCGGTAAGCTCCACCTTTCCGTCGATATAATCTTCTACGGCCTCCAAAGTGGCCTGGCAGATCATCTTATTTACTTCCGAACGTTCACTCAGAGCCGACGCAGTCCCCGTATAGGTTTGGTCGCCGTCCGTCAAAGAGACTGTGGCGCTGGAGTGCTCCTTATTCTTTACAAGGCTGATTTCATTAAAGATCAGCCGAACACGCATACCGTTGGAGCCTTTCGCGGGAATTTGTGCGATACTGATCAAACGGTAGTCAACCGTCACACCGAACCGGGCCGTCAAGGCAGACTGAACGTCGCGCGTGATGCGCTTCGGCGCCCTGCTGCTGTCCGCGAGGATATGGATCTCGGAAAGTCCTTCTTCACTGAAAACGACACTGGAATTCAAGACGCCGGGGAGTTGACAAATCAGTTCTTCATATTGCTTTGCAGGTTCGCTCTGATTGCCTTCTGTCTTCTCTGAACATTTTTCCATCTCGACCGACCCTTCTCTCCATAAACAAACCAATTTTATTATATAAAAAGTGGAGACATTTTACAATATGCTTTTCCAATAAATCCGACAAATTTTTTTATTTTTTCCCTGTTCTTTGTATTTTATAAATTTTTTAACTGATTTCATGTAATTCCAAGCCATGTGAAAACCATGCAAAACGTTTTAGATTTTTTTGTTGACGCCGCCGCCGGCAACAGGTATAATAAAAGAAGTCAGCCGTAAACGGCTCTTATCCTTGCTCCCGTTTTTACACGGGGGCCTAAAGTCCAAAAGGAGGTGCAAATAGAATGCAGGAAATCAACCATTACTATGAAACCGTATTCATCCTTTCCACAAAGCTCGGCGACGACGGCATTGCCGCCACGATCAAAAAGTTCAAGGAATTGATTGAAGCCAACGGGACGATCGTCAAGGTCGACGAATGGGGCAAGCGCAGACTGGCCTATCCCATCAAGAAGGAAGAGGAAGGTTATTACACGCTGATCAGCTTCAAGAGCTCCACCGCTTTCACTGCGGAACTCGACCGTATTTACAACATCACGGACGGCGTGCTCCGTTCCCTGATTGTCAAAACGGAAAAGCCGGAAGAACCAAAGGCGGAAGAAAAAGCGCCGAAACCGGCTGCCGAGAATACGGAAGCAGCAGCGGAAACAAAAGTGGAAACAAAAAAGGAAGAGTGACGTAAAATGCTGAATGTCGCTGTTCTGATGGGCCGTCTCACTGCGGATCCGGAACTCAGGCATACGCCGAACGGCATTGCCGTGACGAGTTTTACCTTGGCCTGCGACCGTTCTTATGTGAAAACGGGCGCCGAGCGGCAGACCGACTTCATCGACATTGTCGCATGGCGAAACACCGCTGAATTTGTCTGCAAATACTTTCACAAAGGTCAGCTTGTCGCCGTACAGGGGTCCATGCAGACGAGGACGTACACGGACAAGGAAGGGAACAAGCGCAAGGCCTTTGAAATTGTTGCGGATAACGCCCATTTTGCCGAACCGAAACGCGACGGAGCCGTAAGTTCCTCTCCCGCCCCTGCCAAAGCGGCTTCGCCTGCTCCCCGGCATGAGGAACAGGCTTCGCCCGCCTACGCAAGCGGCGATACAGGCGACTTTCAGGAGATTCCGTCCGACGATGACCTGCCGTTCTGAATCTTTGAACGCGGCAGGCTGAAAGGAGAATCCTGTTTCATGTCGGATTACAAAAACAATCGGAACGATAGGTCCGAAAGAGGAGACCGCAGACCCGGCGGCCGCAAGGGCCATAAGAAGGTCTGCAGCTTCTGCGTCGATAAAGTGGACAGTATTGACTATAAAGACGTTGC
>DHAI01000087.1:3172-7724 GCA_002397355.1 Ruminococcaceae bacterium UBA4958
GAGCTGACGATTGCCATCAAGCGCGCCCGCCATCTTGCGCTTCTTCCCTTCAGCAGCGACTGAGGGAAGGACTTCCGCACCACGCAAAGAAAATACGGCCGGCAACCCGAAAGGGATGCCGGCCGTATTTTCTTGTTTTCGTAATTAAGTATCGTCGGACCGGTCCGAAAGCCGAGCCGCATATTCACGGATCTTGTCAAAGCTCTCCGTGCTGAGATCATGCTCCACCTTGCAGGCATCCGCCTCCGCGGTCTTGGGGTTCACACCGAGCCGTTCCAAAAGATTCCTCAGCAGCTTATGGCGTTCATAAATCCGGCTGGCGATCGCCATGCCAGAATCCGTCAAAGTGATATAGCCCTCGTTATCCATCGTGATGTAGCCATTTTCACGCAGATGTTTCATGGCGATGCTGATGCTTGGTTTCGTGTAGCCAAGCTCATTGACAATATCGATTGAGCGAACCTGGCCCTTGCTTTCTTTGAGCTTCAGAATCGCTTCCAAATAATCTTCCGCTGATTCATGGATTTCCATTCCTATCACCTCTGAATTTCACTTTTCCAAAATAAGATTAACACATATGGAACAAAAAGGCAAGAAAAATACGATCCACCACTTTCCGATAAAAAAGTTCCGGGACAAATGCCCGGAAATGCGGAAAAGGAACCGACGCTAAGAATTCTTGGAAGAAGCGTTCGATGCGGATGGCTTTGAGCTGATCTGCGTTCCCCTGCTCACAATGAGTACGATTTTTGAGCCGTAGGCCATTTGGCTCCCTTCCTTTGCGTCCTGATACCCGATAACGGTTCCCTGGGGTACCGTGCTGCTGTATGCTTCCACTTTGGAGGGGATAAATCCGGCCGCGGTCACTGCGGCGGACGCTTCGGAAAGGGTTTTCCCGGAAACGGCGGGAAGTTCCCGCACTGCCGGCCCTTCGCTGACGACGACGACAATCGCGGATCCCCTCGTCATCTTCGTGCTTGGTTTCGGGTCCTGCGAGATGATCAATCCCTCCGCAAGCGTATCGCTGAACTGTTGCTTGGAAAGCATGATCTGATATTGCTGCTGGCCGGAAGCCACGGCGGAAGCGTCGGCAATCAGATCCGCATAGCTTTGCCCCACAAGATTCGGCACCGTGATCTGACCGGCGTCAAGGTCCGACTGCGCAGAGGAAGTCTGAGACGGCGCCTGAGATTTTTCCGACGACACCGCGCGGGCGGTGCTGAGCTGTGAATCCTCTCCGGAAGCGTGCATCCAAAACCAGCCGATCACGGTGAATACCGCAAGCATAATCAGGCAGGAAGAAAGCACCCATACAAAGCCCGGCACTTCCTTTTTTCCCCGCGGCCGTTTTTCCGCCGCGGCCTGGGGCGGGGAAACGCGCTCGAACTTCTGGCTCACCTCGATGGCGGCGGTGACGGCCGGGGCGGCCGAAAGCTCAGCGCGCAGGCGTTCAAAGGTCCGCGTCCGCTTTTCCGGCGCCACCTGCAGCGCATTGGCCAGCGCCGAAATCAGATACGGCGGCAGGCTGTGCACGATGGAATTCGGGATAAGGAGCCGCGCGTCCATTTGCCTTTTCGGCGCTTCCGGCGGCAGGGAGCCGGTCAGGGCAAAAAACAGGCTCGCCGCAAAGCCGTAGATGTCCGTGGCCTCCGTAGGCGTATCCCCCATGATATACTGCTCAATGGCAGCACAGCCGGGAACAAGGTCCGGCGGAAGATCCGTATCCATCTGGCGGACCGCCGCGATGGAAAAGCCGCAAAGCTTCATTTTTCCGTCTTTCATGATCTGGAGTGTGTCCGGTGAGATGCCAAGATGATTGATACCATGGGCGTGCAGCGTGCTCAGCGCCGAAAGGACAGGCATAAAAAGCTGCCGTGCGGCGTTCCAGCCGATATTGCCGCCGCTGCGTTCCACAAAATAGCGCAGCGAGATACTGTCGTTCCATTCCGAAACGGTATAGGCAGTGTCGTTCTCCTCAAAAATATCGTATACGAGCACGATCGCCGACAATTCCCTCATATGGGCAAGCTCCCGGGAATAGTTGAGAAAAGCGTCCCTGCATTCATGGAAAGCAAGCTCGCTCCCCCCCAGGATGCGGACCTCTTTCCCTTCCTCCGCGCGGCCGGCAAGAGACGACGGGTAAAACTCCCGGATCGCGGCGGGAATATTAAGCGCAGTGTCCAAGCCGATGTAGGTGACACCTTCACCGTTGCTCTTCTTTGCCCTGCCGACCAGGTAGCGATTCTGAAGCACTGCGCCATAGGGCAAAGCCCCCGCCTGCTGCGGTTGATCCTTCCGAAAACCGCAGAAAGGGCAGACGTCCTTCCCCTGCATGTCTTCCATGCAGTTCATGCACAATTGACCAAATTCAGCCATGCAATCGCCTCCGAATACGAAAGATGATTCTAATACGCTTTTATTCTTCCTCCTGTTCCAATAAATATCCATATTATTCCTAAGACAATAAAAAAGGGGGGGGAAGGGGAACCGCCTTCGGGAACAGTTCTCACCATCCGCCAAAAGACCGCCCGGGCCAATCATTTTCGACACGCAGTCGAGATGATTTCCTCCGAGATAAAGAAAAGCATTTCGGATGCGACATTGCACTTTTCAACACAATACATGTCTTTCCCGAAATGAATGAATCATCAGTTCAATTTTATGGTTGCTCAGTTGGAAGTAGTATATCACAAAGTTGGTAAATAATCAAATGTAGCCGCTCATCCGCCTGAAGGAAAATTTTTCCGGGCGCTTTTCACATCACGATTTTGACCTTGGTCGGGAGCAGCGCCGACCGGTGCATGGCAACGTTTTCCACAAGCCCGAACCCAAAATACAGGCAAGCCGCCGAAGTTCCCCCTGCACTGAAGAACGGCAGCGTCACGCCCATCACCGGAAGCAGGTCGAGGCTCATGGCAAGGTTGAAAAGGACCTGTGAGGCAATCATCCCGAAGAAGCCCGTGCAGATCGATCTTCCCAAAAGATCCGGGCACTTCCGCGCAACATGGAGCGTGCGGAAAAGCAGAAGCGCAAACAGAAGGATAATTGCACAGCAGCCGATAAAGCCAAGCTGCTCGCCCGCGACGGAGAAAACCATGTCGCTTTCCTGCTCCGGCACGATTTTCGCGTTGACGCGCGGACTGACGAATAATCCGCGCCCGGTCATCCCGCCGCTGCCGATGGAAGTGCGCGCCTGGTATTGCTGCCAACCGTAATTCAGCACGTTGTCGTAGTTGTCGTCCAGATGGTAAACCACAAGCATCCGTTCCTTCTGGTAATCGGCCAGCACATATTTCCACGCAACCGGAAACGCCACGGCAATTGCTCCAAAAAGGATCAGAAAATAGCGGAGCTGGATTCCCGCCATAAATGCCATGGCAAGAAACATGCAGAAGAATATCACGCCCGCCCCGATGTCACCCTGCAGGTACGTCAGCGCGATGGGGACAAGCGCATGAACGCCGAGCAGCAGAATCGCCAGCGGAGACTTCAGCCGCTCGCGTTCTTCCAAAATGGAAAGGTGAGTGGAAAAGGTAATTATAAAGCCGATCTTCACAAGCTCGCTCGGCTGAAACGAAGTGCTTCCCAGGCTGATCCACGCTTTTGCGTTCACGCCTCCGGTGTTTGTGACGGCCCGGCCGAATTTCAGCGTATACAGCATCAGCAGGAAACAGAAGATAGCAATCAGTTTCCAGAATACGGAAAGGTCGTGGTAATCGAGCAGCGTGATGATGATCGCGCCGAAGTAGCCGAGCAAAACGGCGATCAGCATTGTCATGTAATATTGCTTTCCGCTATCCGCGGCCGGAACCGTTTTCAGCAGAAGGATGCTGTACGAGGAAATCGCCAGCATGATCAGCCACAGCAGCTTATCCGCCCGTTTCCAGTAATCGGCAAGGGACTTGAAAATCTGCATGGATTCACCTCTGTTTCCTATTTTACACTTGATTTATTATAGATTGCTTTGCCGAAACTTGCAAGGAGCCGCGCGATTCTTTTGCCCTCACTTTGATAATCGGGGAAAGTATGCTATAATAAGCCGACGGGATGGTCGGGCCGCAGTTTCGCTCTGTTCATTCCGCAAACTTGCGAAAGCGGGGAAAACACAAATGCTTTCCGACATTGAAATCGCCCAGCAGGCCAAACTCAAGCCGATTGCCCAGGTTGCGGCGGAGCTCGGCGTGCGGGAGGAAGAGTACGAACCCTATGGAAGATACCAGGCAAAACTGAACGATACGCTTTGGAAAAGGCTCTCGGAAAAGCCGGACGGCAAGCTCGTGCTGGTGACCGCCGTCAACCCGACCCCGGCCGGGGAAGGGAAAACGACGGTGTCCATCGGCCTTGCGGAGGCAATGGAGAAAATTGGCAAAAAAGCGGTTCTTGCGTTGCGGGAACCTTCCCTTGGGCCCGTGTTCGGCGTGAAGGGGGGCGCCGCCGGAGGCGGTTATGCGCAGGTGCTTCCCATGGAGGAAATCAACCTCCATTTCACCGGCGATTTTCACGCGATCACCTGTGCGAATAACCTGCTTTGCGCCATGGTCGACAATCATAT
>DHAI01000087.1:7885-22368 GCA_002397355.1 Ruminococcaceae bacterium UBA4958
ATGAACGACCGCCAGCTCCGCGGCATTGTGGACGGTCTCGGCGGAAAAGCGAGCGGAACGCCGAGAGAAGATTCTTTCTGCATTACGGCCGCTTCCGAAACAATGGCAGCGTTTTGCCTTGCGTCCGATCTCGCGGACCTGAAAAAACGGCTTGGCAACCTCCTTGCGGCGTACACTTTTTCCGGAAAGCCGGTCCGCGCGCATGAGCTGAAAGCGGAGGGCGCGATGACGGCGCTGCTGAAGAACGCCATCCAGCCGAACCTTGTGCAGACAGTGGAAGGAACGCCGGCCATCCTGCACGGCGGGCCTTTTGCGAATATAGCGCACGGTTGCAATTCCGTCCGCGCCACGCGCTTCGCCCTGAAGCTTGGCGACTACTGCATCACCGAAGCCGGTTTCGGCTCCGACCTCGGCGCGGAAAAATTCATGGACATCAAATGCCGGCTCGCCGGTCTGAGACCGGACGCAGTCGTTCTGGTGGCCACGGTGCGCGCCTTGAAATACAACGGCGGAGTTCCGAAAAACAAAACGTCGGAGGAAAACCTTTCCGCACTGGAAAATGGGATTGCAAATCTCGGGGCTCACATATCCAACCTGAGAAAATTCGGCGTTCCCGTCGTCGTCGCAATCAACCGCTTTGCAGGCGACACGGAGCGCGAGCTCGCTTTTGTGGAAAAATACTGCCGGGAGAACGGCGCGGAGTTTTCCCTCTGCGAAGTTTTTGCCAAGGGTGGCGCCGGTGGAACGGACCTTGCGGAAAAGGTCTGTGCCCTCGCGGCCCGCAGCTCCGGTTTCCATTTTCTCTATCCGGACGACGCGCCCGTTCAGCAGAAAATCGAAACGGTCTGCCGTGAAATCTACGGCGCAGACGGCGTGGATTACACCGCGAAAGCGAAAAAGGCCATTGCCGAAGCCGAGGCGCTCGGCGGCGGCGGGATGCCCGTCTGCATCGCAAAGACGCAATATTCCCTCTCCGATAATCCAAAACTCCTCGGAAGGCCGTCAGGCTTCCGCGTGACGATCCGCGACGCGAGGCTCAGCGGCGGCGCCGGCTTCGTCGTCGCTTACGCCGGCGACATCCTCACCATGCCCGGTTTGCCGAAACATCCCGCGGCCGAAAATATCGACGTCGACCCGGACGGGAAAATCACGGGATTGTTTTAAAAATCGGGTGAATTCATGCAGCAATTTATCACATCTTCGGAAACCGAAACGGAAGCGCTCGGCGAGAGGCTTGCGAAAAAGCTGAAGCCGGGCGACGTCGTGGCGCTGTTCGGCGGGATGGGAATGGGAAAGACGGCTTTGACGCGTGGAATCGCGCGCGGGCTCGGCGTCACGGAGGGCGTTTCCAGCCCGACCTTTGCGCTGGTGCACGAGTACGAGGGGCGCGTCCCCGTCTACCACTTCGACATGTACCGCGTGGAAAACTGGGACGACCTTTACTCGACGGGCTTTTTCGACTATCTCGCATCCGGCGGCGTTCTCATTGTCGAATGGAGCGAGAACATCGAAAACGCGCTTCCTGAAAATGCGGTTTGCGTGCGGATGTCCCGCAGAGGCGGGGACAACGAGCGCAGCATATCCGTAGACGGGGTGACATTATGACGATTTTATCGGTCGATTCCTCCGCCGCCGCGGCATCCGCCGCCCTGACGGAAAATGGAAAAATCCTGGGCGAGTTTTACTGCAACGTCGGCCTGACGCACAGCCAGACGCTGATGCCGATGATCCACGGTCTTTTGACGTGTACGGGCGTTTCGCTGCGCAGCGTGGACCTGTTTGCCGTCTCCGCCGGCCCGGGATCGTTCACGGGGATCCGCATCGGAATCGCCAGCGTCAAGGGGCTCGCGTTCCCGGAGGACAAGCCCTGCGTGGGCGTTTCTACGCTGGAAGCGATCGCGCAGAACCTCGCGCATCTGAGCGGAACCGTCTGCTCCGTGATGGATGCGCGCTGCGGGCAGGTATACAACGCCGTTTTCCGCGCGGAAGGCGGCGCGCTGCTCCGGTTAACGCCGGATCGCGCGATTCCTGCCGAAAATCTGGCGGGCGAATGCGAAAAGTATCAAAAGCCGTTATTTTTAGTTGGTGACGGGGCGAAATTGTGCTATAATATGCAGAGCTTTCAAGACGCCGGAGCAGTCCTCCCGCCCGAGCCGCTGATCTATCAGCGCGCAAGCAGCGTCGCGCGGGCGGCGGCCGAAGCCTTCGCTTCCGGAAAAGCCGTCTCCCCCGCCGCCCTTGTCCCGGTATATCTGCGCCCGGCGCAGGCGGAGCGCGCCTTGAACAAGAAAAGGAGGTCTTCACTGGCATGATCGCACTGGGAGCCGATCACGGCGGCTATCGCCTGAAAGAGGCGATCCGGAAATATCTCGATGCAGAAAAAATCGAGTACCGCGATTTCGGAACATTCAACGAAACATCGGTCGACTATCCGCCGATCGCGGCAAAAGTTTCCCATTTTGTCGCCGACGGTAATGCGGAAAAAGGTATCCTCTGCTGCGGGACCGGTATCGGCATGAGCATCGCGGCAAATAAAATCAGGGGAATTCGCGCGGCTGTCTGCACCGATGAATATTGCGCGGAAATCACCCGGCGACACAACAATTCCAATATTCTCTGTTTGGGCGGGAGAGTCATCAGCGAGAAACAAGCTGTTGCATTCGCCCGTATTTTTTTGAGCACTCCGTTCGACGGCGGCCGCCACCAGAGACGCGTGGATGAAATCGCCGCGGTGGAACGCGGTGACCTTTGATTTCCACTGACTGGGAAAATGATGGAGGGACACTTATGGAAAACCAAGTCTTTGTCATGCAACACCCGCTGATTCAGCACAAGCTCACGTATCTGAGGGATAAAAACACCGGCTCCAAGGACTTCCGCCAGCTTGTGAGCGAAATTGCGATGCTTCTCTGCTATGAGGCGACGCGCGATCTTCCGCTCGAAGACGTGACGGTCGACACGCCCGTCGGCGTTGCGCACACAAAAGTCATCGAGGGGCGGAAGCTTGCTTTCGTCCCGATCCTCCGCGCCGGCCTCGGCATGGTGGACGGCGTCCTCTCGCTCGTACCCGCCGCAAAGGTCGGCCATATCGGCCTCTACCGCGATCCCAAAACGCTGAAGCCGGTTGAATATTACAGCAAACTGCCGCACGACATCGAACAGCGCGACGTGATCGTGCTCGATCCGATGCTCGCAACAGGCGGCTCTTCCTGCGACGCCGTCACGATCATCAAGCGCAGCCACCCGAAGAGCATCAAGTTCATGTGCATCATCGCGGCTCCGGAAGGGATCAAGGTCTTTACGGAAACGCATCCGGACGTTCAGCTTTACTGCGCGGCGGTCGACGACCACCTGAACGAAAACGGCTACATCGTTCCCGGCCTCGGCGACGCGGGGGACCGCATCTTCGGGACACTGTAAATCTCAGGACATTTTGAATCAACAATAATGCCGCTGCCAGAAAAGGAAAACCCGGAAAAGCGTTGGATTCCACTTTTCCGGGCTTTCCTTTTTTGTTTTGAATTTATACTGCAAGTGGTAACGGGAAAAATTTTCAGCGCTCTGCTATCATCAGCTGAAAACCGTCGATTTTTACCTCAACGGGCCGTATCTCCCTACGGCCGTTCCACAACAGCGAATGGTTTTGCCCATATAATAATTGTCGATCCCGGGCAACGTAAAGTCTCTCATCCGGGCTTCGAAAGAATATCCCTGCTGAATCCAGAAACAGACCGCGCCGATGTTGTCGACGCCCGTGATCACGTAAAGTTTCCGAATTCCTTGCTTTCCTGCATAATCCTCGACAAACCGAACCAAACCGCGGCCGAGATGTTTTTTCCGCTGCAACGGCTCAACAGCCAGGAATACAATCTCCCCCACCTCGTTCGCTCCCTCAAACGGATCGCATTTCATCGCGGCAAACGCAGCGGAATGGTCTCCCTGTTTCGTCCCAAAGGCATGGTAATGATCGTCGTGCAGGAAAGACAGAACGAGTTCGTCCGCCACTTTTCCCGCGTCCACATCGCCAAGCAAACTCATGACAAGGTCTTTGATGTCGTCTGATTTTTCAAGCGGCCTTGTTTCCATAAACTACGTTCCTTTTTCAACCGATTCTTATTTATGGTACTTTCCGTGATGGATGATTTCAAACGCGCGGTAGATCTGCTCGCAAAGCATCACCCGCGCAAGCTGGTGCGGAAACGTCATGGGAGACATGGAAAGACGGAAATCCGCCTTTTCCTTGACGTTTCCGCCGAGGCCGAAGGAACTGCCAATCAAAAAGCTGACTTTTCCCGTGCCGTCCGTTCCGAGGCGCTCCAAGCGCCGGGCAAGCTGTTCCGAGGAAACGAGATCCCCCTCGATGCACAGGGCAACCTTTTGCGATCCCTCTGCCGCGGCGAGCATCTTTTCTCCTTCCGCCTCGAGCGCGGCCCGGACCTGCGCCGCGGAAGGGCGATCCGGAAGGCGATGCTCCGGGATTTCGCGGATGGAAAACCGGCAGAACCGGCTCAGCCTTTTTTCGTATTCCGCACAGGCCTCCCGCCAGTAATCTTCTTTCAGTTTTCCGACGCAGACCATATCGACTTTCATCATAATCAGAAAAGGATCATTCGATTCATCGTATTCTCCCTCGGCGCGACATACAATTCAAAATCCTTGCCCTGCTTCATGTTCGACATGGAAAGCGCGCAAAGCGCCGTTTGAAACGCAAGTTCCGGCGTGTTGTTTTCACGGCTCAGATGGGCAAGGACGACCCGCGTGGAGCCCCGGCGGATAAAGCCGCTCAGCTCGGTGGAACAGGCGTCGTTGGAAAGATGGCCGGTCTTGGAAAGAATTCTCCGCTTTAGGGGATACGGGTACGGGCCGTTTTCGAGCATTCCGACGTCGTGGTTCGATTCCAGAACGACGAGATCGGCTCCGGCGATATGGTTTCGCACGCTGTCCGAAAGACAGCCCAGGTCGGTGGAAAGCGCCGCGGTTCTTCCGTCGGCGGTGTCGATCCGATATCCGACGCACTCCGCGCTGTCATGGGGAATCGGGAACGGGCTGATTTTCATGCCGGCGACGGCGACGCCGGCTTCCGGCACGACGTTCATTTCAAAGCCGTTTCCATATCCTGCCGTCCGCAGCGCGTCGAGAGTCCCGCGCGAAGCGTAAACTGGAAGATGATTGCGGGAAGCCAACACCCGAAGGCCGGCCACATGGTCTGTATGCTCATGCGTCACAAAAACGGCGCGTACTGCGGCACGGCTGATACCGCAACTCTCCAGCATCCCGGTGATCTGCTTTGCGGAACGGCCGGCGTCGATTAAAACGCCCTCCCGCGCGGAGCCTATGTAATAACTGTTTCCGCTGCTCCCGCTGAAGAGCGGACAAAATCTCGCCATTTAACAAAACCTCCAGAATAAAAAACAGGGCCGGCGCAAAACCGTCAGCCCCACTGCCCTTTTCAAACAGCCTGCGCCGTTTCCGGCTCCGGAATATGGACCCGGCGAATATCGGCGCCCAGCCCCTGAAGTTTTCCTTCAATATCCTCGTATCCGCGTTCGATCTGTTCAATATTCTCGATCTGCGTCACACCGCGCGCGCAAAGGCCGGCGATAATGAGAGCCGCCCCCGCGCGGAGATCCGTCGCCTTTACCGGCGCGGCATCCAGATGGTCCACACCCTCCACGACGGCAAGCTTCCCGTCAACGGAGATCTGCGCGCCCATCCGTTTCAATTCTTCAACATAGCGGAAGCGGTTGTCCCACACGCTTTCATTGATGATGCTTGTCCCCTGCGCGAGTGAAAGAAGCACAGCAATCTGCGGCTGCATGTCCGTCGGGAACCCGGGATGCGGCATCGTCTTGATATTGCATTTATTCAATGCACCGCTCCTGCCCACATGGATCGCGTCGTCAAATTCCTCCAGCGACACGCCCATTTCCTCCAGCTTTGCGGAAATGGATTCCAGGTGCTTCGGAATAATATTACGTACCATCACATCGCCGCAGGTAGCCGCGGCGGCAACCATATAAGTTCCCGCCTCTATCTGATCCGGGATAATCGCATACGTCGTGCCGTTCAAATGGCGGACGCCGCAGATTTTGATAACGTCCGTTCCGGCACCGTGGATGTCGGCTCCCATGGAGTTAAGAAAGTTGGAAAGATCGACGATATGCGGTTCTTTCGCCGCATTCTCGATGACGGTGGTCCCTTCCGCTTTCGTCGCGGCAAGGATAATGTTGATTGTCGCGCCTACGGACGCCACATCAAGGTAAATATTGTTTCCAACCAGCTTTTCCGCGGAAACATCCACCATGCCCGCTTCGATATGGTGCTTGGCCCCCAAAGCGGCAAACCCCTTCAGGTGCTGGTCGATCGGCCTGACTCCAAAATCGCAGCCGCCCGGCATGGTGACGACGGCATGGTGGAACCTTCCGAGAAGCGCACCCATTAAATAATAGGAACCGCGCAGGTGTCTGGCAAGTTCTTCAGAGGCTACATATGTGTGAATGGCGGAAGCATCGATCTCCAAGGTGTTCTTGTTGACGTTTCGAATTCTAACCCCCAGGTCGTTCAGAATTTTCGTAATCGCGACGATATCCGTAATGTCCGGTACGTTTTCAACACGGCATATGCCATCCGATAAAATTGCTGCAGGAAGTATGGCAACAGCGGCATTTTTCGCACCGCTGATCGAAACCTCTCCGGTAAGGCGGTTACCGCCTCTGATCAAGAATTTATCCAATGCGGTACGCTCCAATCTAATAATCAAGCACTACTATTATTTCAGCTTTTCTGAAATATAGTATAAAAAGCGGAGGAAAATCCGTTTTAAAAATACAGCAATGCTTCTACTTACGTTTTCGAGCGTAGAAAAATTCCTCTATTCAATTTTCTACTCTAAATGATCATAATACACAAAAGCCGAAAAGTCAACGGTTATCGGAGCGCAAACGCAATTTCATGGATAATACGAAAAAATACCGCGCGGGAAGATGAAAATTATGAAACATAATCCAGGGGATTTTTGTTAACTCCGCCCACGATCACCTCGAAGTGACAGTGCGCTCCGGTGGAATATCCCGTGCTTCCCACTCTTGCGATCGGCTGTCCCTTCGACACGGCTTCGCCCGCCGAAACCAGCAAGCTGCTGCAGTGGCCGTAAAGCGTCTTTTTTCCGTTCCCGTGGTTGATGATAACGCATTCTCCGTAGCCGTCGTTCCAGTCGGCAAGCTCGACCACGCCGCCGTCTGCGGCGACGATCGTGCTGCCGTAGGCATTCGCGCCCGAAATATCGATTCCTTTGTGAAACGTGCCCCAACGCCACTCAAAATACGATGTGATCTCACGCAGGGACGGGATAGGCCACAGAAACGTTCCGCTGGCCACGCCTTTCTCATTGACCGGGCGCTTTTTCGAGCCTGTCAGGATTACCTTCTCCACAGGTTTTGCCAAAACCGTTTTGCTGATATTTTCGCGCTTTGTTTCCACGCCGTTGATCGAATGGACAATATCCACACAGCGCTGTTTCCCGTTGACGCCCTGGGTGACGACCTGGGTAAAGTCGGTGTATTTTGTATCGTCCTTCTTCGTCGCCGTCGTATATGGGATTTCCGTCTCATACGTAACGGTTTGAATCAGCTCCACCTCGAGATTCGGAACGGAAAGCTGGAGCTGGAGCAGATCCCCCGCACGAAGGGAACTGCCGAGGCCCGGATTGATCCTGCTCAGGGAATCCGCGGCCGTATGCTTTGCCGCCGCGAGGGAAGAAACCGTATCTCCCTGTTTCACGGTATAAGTGGTTATTTCCGTTCTGCTGCCATTGATAAACTGTCGCATGGCCTCTGTCGACATGACCGAGGCGGTGGGATAAAGCCCGCCGACCGTCTCAATATTCGCAGTATAGCGTGCGGTTGCATTCTGATTTTTTCCCTTCGAGGCGGTCAGGCGGCTTTCCAGCATGTATCTGAGGTCCGCGGCGCTTTTGACTGCCCCGGTCAGCCGGCCGTCGACGTATAATCCGCTGGCTTCCTCGATAATTCCGTTGCTCTGCCGGATCAACATATTGCAAACAGAGTCTGCGGACTGGTAATCCGTTTTCCCCGCCGCAAGCCGGAAAGCCGGCGCAAATTTAACGCCGGCCTCACCGGCGGCCGTGTCGTAGACCATGCGTTGTTTCACCATTTCGGTCGCTTCCTCATAGGTCTGCTCATTCGCAATGGAGGCAAGCCGCTCCCCCTGGTTGAACAGGACGAGGCCGAAATCCATCCCGTTCCAGTACCGTATCGTCAGCGCCAGCACCAAAACGCTGCATACCGGAACCGCGATATTCAGAATCGCACGGGCAAATTCATGGTGTTCCGTAATTTCCCAGCGCATGGCATGGAAAAAGACGCGGAAGGCGGAGCCGATTCCGTGTTTTTTCGCCCGCTTCGCCCACCGTAAGGATTTTTTGAACCGTCTTCCCGCTCTCCTGAATTCCTCCGAGCTCCGCTCCAACCGCCTGCCGAGCGTATTGAAATAGATATGACGGAGCAGATAGCCGATCGGCCGGAAAAATCGGTAGCACCGCCTGCCCGCGCGGCGGGAAATCCGCGCGGACTGGACTCCCTCGATATAAAGGAACCGGCAGAACCGTAGATAGTCAAATCTGCACATACGGCTGATTCGCTTCAAAACGTCGTGCGGCGGCAAATGAAACGGGACACTCATAAAAAGCCCATCCCAATCATTACAAAATTGTAATTTCTATCTTAATACAGAAATTGAGGTTTTGCAACCCCGGCGCGGTTTTTTCCCTGCGAACGCAGATTCAAAGACCGCCGGCCTAGAACGGCGCGCCGAAACGAAGCCATAAAAATAAGGGTGTGGCCGATCCACATCCTTATTTCAAAGCATGGAAACGAATTACAGCACCTTGGAAAGGAAATCGGTTAAATGCTGGTTCTTCGGATGGTCGAAAAATTCGTCCGGTTCGGCTTCTTCCTGGATGGCGCCGTCGTCCATAAAGATCACGCGGGTAGCCACCTCGCGGGCAAAAGCCATTTCATGCGTAACGACGATCATCGTCATGCCGTCTTCGGCCAGTTCCTTCATAACCTCCAGAACCTCATCCACCATCTCGGGATCCAGGGCGCTGGTCGGTTCGTCGAAAAGCATGACATCCGGCTCCATGGCGAGCGCCCGAATGATCGCGATGCGCTGCTTCTGGCCCCCGGAAAGCTGGGCCGGGTAAGAGTCCGCCTTATCCGTCAGGCCGATCCTGCGAAGCAGGAGAAGCGCCTGCTCGTCGGCTTCTTCCTGCGTCTTTAATTTCAGGCTGACCGGCGCGAGCGTAACATTCTGCTGCACCGTCAGGTGCGGAAAAAGGTTGAAATGCTGGAATACCATACCGATTTTTCTGCGAAGCAGGTCGACGTCGCAGCCGGGCGCGTTGATCTGTTTTCCCTGAAACCAGACCTCTCCTTCCGTGGGCTGTTCCAAAAGGTTCAGGCACCGGAGGAAAGTGCTTTTCCCGGAGCCGGAGGGGCCGACCACCACGACCTTCTCCCCTTTTTCGATCTCCTGGTCGATACCTTTCAGAACTTCCACATTGCCGGTTTGGGTGTGAAAACTCTTATGGAGATTTTTAACGGTAATCACTTCTGCGCAGCCTCCTTTCCAATTTGCCGAGCAGCGCCGCCAGGCCTATGACGATGACGAGATAAACCGCCGCCGTTGCAAGCAGGGGCGTAAAAGGACTGTAGGTCTGGGAGCGGATGATATCGCCGCCTTTCGTGAGGTCCTGTATCCCGATATAACCCGCAATGGAGGTATCCTTCAAAAGGGTGATGAACTCGTTCCCGATGGCCGGGAGGATGTTTTTCAGGGCCTGCGGAAAAACGATCTTCGCCATGGTTTTCCTCTGGCTCAGGCCGAGGGAACGCCCGGCCTCGGTCTGGCCGCGGTCGACCGAAAGGATGCCGCCGCGGATGATCTCCGCGACATAAGCGCCGGAGTTGATGCCGAAAGCGAGGATGGCCGTCATAATATCGCTGACTTCGGTGCCGCTAAGGATGATGTAATACATGATCATAAGCTGCACCACGACAGGCGTACCGCGGATCACAGTCAGGTAAAGGGTGGCGACTGCGTTGAGGAATCGGTATCGCCCGGGATTTTCAGAATGGGCGACTTTGATAAGAGAAACAAGCGTCCCGAGAACGATTCCGATCAGCACGGCGAAAACCGTGATGAGCAGCGTATTCCAAAGGCCGTCCACAATGTAGAGATAGCGGTCGTCCTTCACGAACGACTGGTAAAACTCGTCGGAAATGTACGAAAAAAAAGAAATTGTCCGCGGGGGACAAAAAAACATCATTCAGAACCTCCAAACGAAAGATCGAGGAAAGCGGAAAGGCGAAGCCGCGCTTCGCCCTTCGCCTTGCAGGAACCGGAACCGTTCAGTCGCCTTCCAGAGCGGTCTTGTATTTATCAATGATTTTATCCAGCTCCCCGCTGGATTTCAGCTCGCCGATCACTTCGTTGATCGTTTTCAAAAGCTCCGTATTCCCCTTCTTCACCGCGAGGGCATAATGCTCCACCGTAAGGGCGTCGTCAAGCTTCTTGATCTTGTCGGGATTCTTGGATACGAACTTCTGCGCCGGGAAATCGTCGATGATCACGGCGTCGAGCCTGCCCGTCATCAGATCGGAAATCGCGTCCACGGCTTTGTCGTAACGCTTGACCTCCCCGACGTGGATGTCGCTTTTTCCATCCTTATTGGTGCAAAAGTCGTCGCCTGTGGTGCCCTGCTGCACGCCGACCTTCTTGCCGTTCAAGTCGGCGCGCGCCTTGATCGCGCTATCCTTGAGAACGATGATGGACTGCGTCGCGTCGAAGTAAGTATCGGAAAAATCCACGTTTTTCTTGCGGTCTTCATTCACCGTCATGCCTGCCGCAACAAAATCGCATTTTCCCGCATCCAGCTCGTTCGTAAGGGTTTTGAAGGGAACATCTCGCACCTGCAGGGTTTTGCCGAGTTTGTCGGCGATTTTATTGGAAATATCGATATCGATTCCAACGATCTGGTTTTTCGACTTGTACTCGAACGGCTCGAACTCCGCATTGGTCGAAATGGTCACCGTGCCGCTGTTGCTCTTGGCACATGCCGCAAGCGGAACTGCCGCCGCGATGGTGAGAAGAACCGCCAAGATTGCCTTTCCCTTTTTCATTTGAGTCGTGCTCCCTTCATTTCTTTACGATTTATTGTTTTGTATTATATCGCATAATTATTCATAAAACAAGCGTTTTAATGAAACATTATTCATTATTTATGCTATTGTTTCTGGTGCTTTTCCACAAAGGGAGCATATCCTCGGGAAGAGGCGAGCAAAAACGCATCCGCTTTCCGGAAACAGGATGCAGGAAGCGGATCTCGGCGCAGTGGAGCGCCTGCCGGTCGATCGCCGTACGGCTGCCACCGTACATATCGTCGCCGGCAAGCGGGTGCCCGCAGCCGGAAAAGTGCACGCGGATCTGATGGGTTCTCCCGGTCCTGAGATGAACGGCTACCAAACTGTAACCACTGCCTGCGGCAACGCACCTCCAGCGCGTTTCCGCCGGTTTCCCTCCCGGCACGACGGCGCGTTGAATGGTGTGCCCCGGTTTCAGGCCGATCGGTCCGCAGAACACGCCGCTTCCGGCCAATTTTCCCTCGCAGACGGCCAGATAGGTCTTTCTCACTTTTCCCGAAAGGCGGGAAGCCGCGTAGGGATTTTTCGCAAGCAGGACAAGGCCGGTCGTATCCCGGTCCAGCCGGTAAACGGGGCGGTACGCATACCTTTCTCCGCCGCTCTGCTGCAAAAACGCCACGGCGTTCGCAAGGCTGTCCGCATCATGGCCCGGACAGGGATACATCGGCATGCCGGCCGCCTTTTCCACGACGAGCAGATCCTCGTCGCGGTAAACGACGGCGACCGGCAGCGGTGACGGAATCGGAAGCTTTTGATCGTCCGGGAAGGCAAGACGGATTTTTTCCCCGGCGCGGAGCCGTTCCGGAGCTGTAATCTGCCGGCCTCCGCGGGTGATGCCTCCCGGAACGCGTTTCAGCTTGGCCGTAAGGCCTGCGGAAAGCCCCACGCAGTGCCGCAGGAAACTGCGCAGTGGAATGCCGTCGTATGGCTCCGGAACGGTAAATTCGATCTCTCGCATAAATCTCCCAAGAAAGAAGCCACTTCGCAGAACGCGAAGCGGCATTTTCCAAAGGTCGACGCGGATCAGCAGACCTTCGTCGTCCAATTCATATCGTCCGGAAGCCGTCCCCACTGAATTCCTGTAAGGGTATCGTAGAGCTTTTGCGTCACAGCGCCGATTTTTCCGCCGTTGATGCGCGCGACTTCGCCTTCGTAGCGAAGTTCTCCCACGGGGGAAATGACGGCTGCGGTGCCGGTGCCGAAAACCTCTTCCAGCTTGCCGTCGCGGGACGCTTTCATCACGCCGGCGATCGGCAGGCGCTCTTCGGAAACCGAATATCCCCACTTTTTCAACAGCTCAATGCAGGACATGCGCGTTACGCCGGGAAGGACTGTGCCGACGGTGGGCGCGGTGTAAATCGTGCCGTCGATTTTGAAGAAGCAGTTCATGGAGCCGACCTCCTCGACGTATTTCCGCTCCACGCCGTCGAGCCAAAGCGTCTGGCCGTAGCCGAGGGATTCCGCCGTTTCCTGCGAGATCAGCGAAGCCGCATAGTTGCCGCCGCACTTGATATACCCGGTGCCGCCGGGCGCTGCGCGGATGTACTTGTCCTCCACATAGATCTTCACCGGATTGAGGCCCGTAGGATAATAGGCTGCAACCGGGCAGCAGATAATGATGAACTCATAGGTATCGGAAGGCTTTACCCCGAGATGCGCTTCCGTCGCAATGCAGAACGGGCGGAGATAAAGCGACTGCCCGGGCTTAGAAGGAACCCAGTCTCTCTCCGTCTTGACAAGCGCCTTCACCGCCTCTACAAAATCGTCTTCCGGCACGACCGGCATACACATTCTTTCGTTGGTGGACTTGAACCTGGCGGCGTTTTTTTCCGGGCGGAAAAGCTGGATGGAACCTTTCGGCGTGCGGTACGCCTTCATTCCCTCGAACGACTCCTGCGCGTAGTGCAGCACAATGGCGGCCGGATCAAGCGAAAGCTTGGCGTACGGTATGATCCGGGGGCTGTGCCACCCTTTTCCTTTCGTGTAATCCATAACGAACATGTGGTCGGTAAAAACGGTTCCAAACGGAAGCGGATCTCCGGGAGACGGTTTCTTCTTCGGGGTCCGGGTCAGTTCATAGCGGATTTCCAGCATTGCGATTGCCCTCTTTCAAGACTGATTTCAACCATAGATTTGTTTATAGTTATAGCATCATTCCGCAGGATTTTCAAGCTTTCGCCTTTTAAACCGATCATTTTATAAAACATTCCGAAGCCCTTTGGGGTAGTGGTTTTTGATCCTTCCGTTCGAGCATTTCCCGAATCCGACCGGCATCCCGTCGATTAGGACCGCGCAGTAGCCGCCGGCCTGCCCGGCGGCGTTCAGCTCCTCTCCGCGCAGGAAAGCGGCGGCTTCCGCCGAGTCCGCCGCAAGGGAAAGCGCGTTCCGGAAATCCTCCGCATTTCCGGCCATAAACAGGGCATGGGCCGGTTCCACGCGGCCGACGCGGAGCGTGCCGAGCATCACCCCGGCACGGAGAACCCCCAGGCCATCCGTTTTCGGAAAATTTTCGGGGGCAAGGAAAAAATCGCTCCGCGACTGCTCGATCCGCCCTACCGGATCCTTTCGAAAGATTTCCCGGTACAGCGCCAAAGCCATTTCCGCGTCTTTTCCCTCCGTTTTCTCTCCGGGCCGCACGGAACAGGGGTTCGGCGATACCCGGCGCATCCGTGCCACGAACTGGCCCTCGCCTCCGTCCATCGGGTAAATCCGGCGCGTCTGCGGCAAAAAGCCGGGGCGGCCGAACGGGACGCCGCAGTCCTCCAGCATGAAGTCTCCGTGTTCCGCGAGAAACGCCGAAACGACGTCTTCATTCTCCTCTTTTGAAAAGGTGCAGGTGGAATAAACGAGCACGCCGCTTTCCCGCACCGCCGACGCGGCGCAGCCGAGGATCAGGAGCTGCCGCACCGCGCAGGCTTTCACATGGGCCGGGCTCCAGTCGCGCACGGCCTCGGCGCTGCGGCGGAACATGCCTTCGCCGGAGCAGGGCGCGTCGACCAGGACGCGGTCAAAATAGCCCGCCAGCGCGCGGCAGAGCCTTGCAGGGTGGCAGCAGGAGACAACCGCGTTCCGCACCCCCATCCGCTCCAAGTTCGAGAGCAGGGCGTTCACACGGCCGCGGACCACCTCATTCGACCAGAGAACGCCTCTCCCCGTCATCAGAGAGGCGATCTGCGTCGATTTTCCGCCGGGGGCGGCGCACAGGTCCAGGATCCGCTCCCCGGGCCGCGGATCAAGCACGGTGACGGCAGACGACGCGGA
>DHAI01000087.1:22426-25623 GCA_002397355.1 Ruminococcaceae bacterium UBA4958
CCGAGCGGGGAAAACGGCGAATCGCGCAACGGGTACGGCAAGCTTTCCTTCAGGGTTTCCCCCGTGCATTTGAGCGGATTGAAACGAATCCCACGAAACGCCGGCGACCGATATGCTTCTTTCAACGAGGGAAACTCGTCCCCCAACATCTTTTTCATACGGCGAAGGTATTCTTCCGGTAACGTCCGCAAAATAACCGGCTCCTTTCGAATATTGGAGTGTTGCGTTGTATAATTTTCCCTTTCCTTGCAAACAATATGGCGCGAAGGGGGTGAATACCTTGGACAAACAGTATCAGAAAAACAGAAAAGAAGATTCTATGAAGCAAGGCAACCAGACAAAGAAGGAAAACGACTCCCATCGTTCCTCCGCTTCCCAGTGCAAGGATTCCACGGAAGAAAGCGACAGCAAAAACTGCAAGGATTAAAAAAACTGATTTTGCCCGCAGCAGGGGGTTCCGCGCTCTTGCGCGGAACCCCCTTTCCGTTATTCCTGCCCGCAATCCCGATTTTCGTCCGAGCCGGCGTCCGGCGGAGTATTCTGATTTTTCGTGATTTTAACCGGGCGGCGGTCCACCGGGAGATGTCGGAAACCGTTTCCCGTGATTTCACCCGCGTCGCCGACAATCAGGAACGCGTCCGGGTCCATTTTGATCACGAGGTCCTCCACCTTGATCACCTCAAGTCTTCTCACCGCACAAAGAAGCACCGCTCCATCCTTCCCCGAATAGGCGCCGCGCGATTTCAGAAGGGTTACGCCGCGGTCGACGTCGCTCAGGATCGCCTGGGCGATTTCGTCGTTTTTGGAAGAAATGATAAACAGAATTTTTCCCGTCCCGATATCCGTACCGTAGAGGATGGTGTCGATCAGCCTGGAACAGACAAAGATCGTAATGACGGCATAAAGCGCATTTTCAATGCTGTGGTAAACGACCGCGGAAACCGCAACGATCAGGCCGTCCACGCAGAGCATCAGCTTGCCGATGGAAAAAAAGCGCATATGCCTGCCGAGCAACCGGGCAATCAGATCGGTTCCGCCCGTCGTCGCGCTGCGCATAAAGACCAGCGCCAGAGCAATTCCCTGCAAAACGCCCCCAAAAATCGCCGCGAGCATCGGATTGCCCTTGTACGGCTGCACGGCAACCGTCAGCAGATCGATCGCCCCGGACGAGATCACGGTAGCGATCACGCTTTTCAGGACTTCCCGGAACCCCAGTTCCCAAAAGGCCCAAATGAAAATCGGGACGTTCAGCACAAGGCTCATGGTGCCGATCGGAAGCCCGGTTTTATAGTTGATCATCGTGCTGATGCCGGAAATCCCCCCCGGGGCGATATTATTCGGCGCGGTAAACATACAGATGGAAAGCGCCAGCAGGAAGCTTCCGGCGATATAAGCGGCCAGATCTTTCAGAAGCTCTTCGGGCCTCCGCTTTTCTTGCGTCACAGTTTCCACTGAATTTTCCTGCCCTTCTACTCATCTCGTTTTTGCATGAGCGTAAACAGCTCCCGCAGCCGATCGATTTTTCCGCACAGATAAAGGTAGCCGAAAAGGGCTTCCAGCGCGGTCGCCTTGTGGTAGTCGGACGGATCCGCATTCCGCGGGACATGGCCCGGATGCGCGTTCTTTCCCCGGCGATATACGGCGGCCTCTTCCCCGGTAAGCGACGGCAGGATAAACTCCGCGTCGGCCGCCTGCGCGCCGCAGCAGACGTCCCGCGCGGAGAGGCGCTGCAGTTCCGAGGACGGCCGGCTTCCCCCGCAAACGAGCAACCGTTCCCGGACAAAGACCTCGAAGACCGCATCCCCCAGGAAAGCAAGCGTCAACGGGCTGAACTGACCGGGATCGCACTCCCCGCCAAAAAAGCGCTCCAAAGGGAAAGCCTCCTCATTCTTCAAAATTAAACGCAAGGTCGTAAATTTTTACCGTGTCCCCTTCCCGGACGCCGGCTCTCCGGAGCGCGTCGATCACCCCGGTCTTTTCCAAAACGCCGTCGAAATAGCGCATTCCGTCTTCATCCGCGAAATTGATGGAGCGCATGGTCTGGTAAAGCCAGTCGCCGGACACGGTATAAGCGCCGTTTTCCTTTCGTACGGTGACTTCGTTGCAATTTCCTGGCGTCTCCGGAATCGGCGCCGGTTCCGGCTCGTACCGCCTGACGGGCGGCAGTTTGGAAAGAAGCTCGCCGATCCGGTTCAACAGCGGATCGACCTGATACCGGATCGCGGCGATGATGGGGAAAAACTCATAGCCCTGCTTTTCCACGAATTGGCGGAAATCGGCGATCTGCCCGTCGTCGGCGAGGTCGCATTTGTTTCCCGCCACAAGCATCGGGCGCTCGGCGAGGTCCGTGTCGAACTTTTTCAGCTCCGCGTTGACGATGCGGAAGTCCTCTTTCGGGTCCCGGCCCTCGCTTCCGGAAACGTCGACGACATGGACCAGAAGGCGGCAGCGTTCCACATGGCGAAGGAACCGGTGGCCCAATCCTGCTCCCTCGCTCGCGCCTTCGATCAGGCCCGGGATGTCGGCCATCACAAAGGAGCGGCGGTCGGAAAGGCGCACGACGCCAAGCACCGGCGTAATCGTCGTGAAATGGTAGTTCGCGACTTCCGGCTTTGCTTCGCTCACGACGGAAACGAGCGTGGACTTCCCGACGTTCGGGTAGCCGACGAGACCGACGTCGGCAAGAAGCTTAAGCTCCATCTGGAGATCGAACGTTTCCCCGGGCGCGCCGGGCTTTGAGAACCGCGGCGTCTGCCTGGTGGCGGTCGCAAACCGCGCGTTGCCCCAGCCGCCGCGGCCGCCTCTTGCGACGACCTGAGGCTCGTCCGTCGAAAGGTCGGCAACGATCCGCCCGGTTGCGGCGTCCTTCAGCACCGTTCCGCGCGGCACCCGGATCACAAGGTCTTTTCCGCCCTTTCCGTTGCAGCGGTTTCCGCGTCCGTTTTCCCCGGGCTCCGCCGCAAACTTATGCCGGTAGCGGAAATCCGAAAGCGTGGAAAGTTTTGCGTCCGCCTGAAAAACCACGCTTCCTCCGCGGCCCCCGTCGCCTCCGTCCGGCCCGCCGGAGGCGACATACTTTTCGCGGTGGAAAGCGACCGCGCCGTCGCCGCCTTTCCCGGCGATCACCCGAATTCTTGCGTTGTCGATAAACATGGCGATTCCTCCTCACAGACGTCCGGGCGTGAAAAAATCCCGGG
>DHAI01000067.1:0-1380 GCA_002397355.1 Ruminococcaceae bacterium UBA4958
TTTTTCGCCTTGTTCCATTGCAGCCGGTGCGACAAAAAGTTTTACGGCCGCGTTCAGTTCAAACTGAAATACGAAGGGCTTGCGGTCAAGAAAAAAATCCTGCCCTATCGGGAAAAAGAGTCGGAGGAAGCAAAGGACGAATCCTCTGCGGAGGAAGGCACCCGAGAAATCGAATAAGAAAACGCCGAAGCGAAAAAATGCCTCGGCGTTTTCTCATGGGGAAAAAGCAGCGCCGTTACGGGAGCTTTTCCAGTCCGCCGCTGATCCGCCGCAGCGTCTCCTCGTCCAGAAGTCCCTGCGAATACTGCGCAACCAGGCGCAGCGGGAAATGGGCGACGATAGGCTCCGCCGCGGTGATCTTCTGAATGGCGGGAAAGTACTTTTCCACCACGGCGGCCGCGGCCGGGTTCCGCATCAGGCGGGAAATCGCCATATCGACGCTCGGGCGGGTCAGCCTTTGGAGCGGCGCCGTCTCGTCGGTTCCGTTCAGGGGAAAACCGCCCCAGACGTTGCGGAGAAAACGGGCGCTGGCGTCGAGCCATTCCCCGACCGCCGGATTCGCCATTCCCCGCGCGCCGTTCGCGACGGCGTCCGTCGCGAGGGAAATGCCGTGAGGGCCGGCGAGGTAGACGTGCAGTTCAAAGTAGATGTCGTTTTTTGCCAGCGCCTGGGCGAAGGACAGGCTGTTTTCCACAGGAACGATGCAGTCGTCCGAAGTGGCGAAAAGGAAAGTCGGCGGCGTGTCCTCCGAGACGCATTCGTCCGCCGGCGCGATTTCTTTTCCCATCAGCGGACCGAACTTCGCCGTCGTCACCGCATAACCGAGGATCAGCGCGTTCGGCTTTTCCCTGCTGACCGTGCCGAGGCTCGCAGCCAGGTGCCCGCCGGCGGAAAAGCCCACTGCGGCGATTTTCTGCGCGTTGATATGCAGGCGTCCGGCATTCTCGCGCAGATAGTCCAGCGCCGCTTCGGCGTCCTGCAGGGAGTGCTCGAAGGGCTCTTCCGCTCCCACGCTGTAGCGGAGCACAAAGGCATTGAAGCCTTTCCCCATGTAAGCCAGCGCGACCGGCTCCGCTTCCCGGTCGGAACACATCGTGTATCCTCCGCCGGGGAAAATGAGCACTGCGGGGCGGACCGACGCGGTTTTCATCTCTTCGCTTTCATCGAAAAGATAAGCCGAGAGCTTTGCGCCGTTCGGCCGGAGCGTTTCGGTAAAAAATTGCATATGGCACCCTTCCTTTCGTCCTTTGCTATCGGTTGCCTGTTTGGAATATTACTATTGTAATACCATGTGCGGCGCGAAAAGTCAAAAGAATTTTCAAGACTCTTTTCCGGCCTGCGCCTGGAAAGGCTCGGAATGTGGTATAATGCGGGTAGAAT
>DHAI01000067.1:1566-4384 GCA_002397355.1 Ruminococcaceae bacterium UBA4958
TGCGCGCTTGCCTTGGAAAGGGCTTCCTCGATTTTTTTCAGCTTTCGGGCGCGGATGTTTTCTGCGTTCAGGAAACGAAAATGCAGCGAGAGCAGGCCGAAATTTCCCTGCCGGGCTATGAGCAGTACTGGAATTCGGCCGGAAAAAAGGGGTATTCCGGAACGGCCGTCTTTTCCCGCGTGAAGCCTCTCAATGTCTCCTATGGACTCGGCCGGCCGGAGCTCGACGGGGAAGGCCGTTTGATCACGCTCGAATTTCAGGACTTTTTTCTCATAAACGTCTATACGCCGAATTCCCAGGAAGGCCTGGCGCGTCTGCCGTTCCGCATGGAATGGGACGATGCGTTCCGCGCCTGTCTCCATTCTCTGGATGAAAGAAAGCCGGTCGTCGCCTGCGGCGACATGAACGTTGCGCACGAAGAGATCGACTTGAAAAACCCGAAACCGAACCGCGGGAAAGCCGGGTTTACGGATGAGGAGCGGCGGAAGATGACAGACCTGATTGCCGCCGGCTTTACCGACAGCTTCCGGTACCTGCATCCGGCGGAAACAGGCGCCTACACCTGGTGGTCTTANNTGTGGTATCTGTGGTGCGGGAAGGATTCGCCGCTGTTCGGGCGGGAGAAGATGACGACGTTCGAGCGCATGTTCATCGACGACAAGTCCGCCTGGACGGAGCAGAAAAACGCGTATTACACCTATTTCAACCGGGAAGAGACCTGCCGGATGCTGCTGCGGGAATTCGGCGTGGATACGCCTTTTTCCCACATCGTCAACGGTCATGTCCCGGTCCGGGCGGCCTCCGGGGAAAACCCCATCAAGGCGGGCGGCCGCCTGATCGTGATCGACGGCGGTTTCTGCCAGGCTTACCACCCCACGACCGGGATCGCCGGCTACACGCTGATCTACAATTCGCACGGGATGCGCATCATGTCGCACCAGCCGTTCGGCGGCGTGGAAGCGGCGATCGATGAAAATCAGGATATCGAATCCCATTCCGACGTGTTCGAGACGCAGCACATGCGCGCGATGGTCATGGACACGGACAACGGCAACGACATCAGCAACAAGATCTTCGACCTGACGCTTCTGCTCAACGCTTACCGGCAGGGCGTTCTGGCGCAGAAAGCAAAAATTTAAAATTCGGGCGCGGCCTTTTCCGCGGCTTGAAACTGAATCAGAAAAGGGGAATTTTCTTGCATTTGAATTTTTTCGGCGCCGACAAGGAAGTGACGGGAAGCTGCCACTGCCTTGAGGCCTGCGGGAAAAGGATCCTTGTGGACTGCGGTCTGGAGCAGGGGATCGATGAGGGGGAAAACGGACGGCTTCCCTTTTATGCGTCGCAGATCGACGATGTTATCGTCACGCATGCGCACATCGACCACAGCGGCCGCCTTCCGCTTTTGGTCAAAGACGGCTACGGGGGAAAAATCCACGCCACGAGGGCGACGTGCGACCTGCTCGGCATCATGCTGCGCGACAGCGCCCATATCCAGGAAATGGATGCCGTGACCAACAACCGCAAGGGCCTGCGGGCCGGCCGGAAACCGCAGGATCCGCTCTATACGGTGAAGGACGCGGACGAGACCCTTGCGCGCCTTTCGCCCTGCGAATACGGCGAAACGGTCCCGCTCTGCGAAGGCGTCGCTTTCCGCATGGTGGACGCGGGACATCTGCTCGGTTCGGCGTCCGTCGAAATCCTGGTGACGGAAGACGGCGAAACGAAGAAAATCGTCTTT
The DNA here is from genome assembly GCA_002397355.1 of Ruminococcaceae bacterium UBA4958. GTDB lineage: Bacteria > Bacillota > Clostridia > Oscillospirales > Acutalibacteraceae > Thermocaproicibacter. Next base: position 3,305 of record DHAI01000067.1, read on the forward strand.
TCGGGCGACATCGGCAACGTCGATCAGCCCATCATCCGCAACCCGCAGTATCTCGCCGAAGCGGACTACGTCGTGATGGAGTCCACCTACGGCAACCGCGACCACGATCCGGTCGTCAGCTATATTCCCGCCCTCGCCAAAGTGTTCGACGAGGCGTTTGCCGCGGGCGGGAACGTCGTTATCCCAAGCTTTGCCGTGGGGCGCACCCAGGAGCTCCTCTACCTGATCCGGGAGATGAAGGAACGGGGCCTGGTCGGGAGTTTGCCGGACTTCCCGGTTTATGTGGACAGCCCGCTTGCCGCCGAGGCGACGAAAATTTACAGCGGCGACCTCGCCGGATATGCGGATGAGGATACCGTTCGCGTGATCCGCGGGGGTTTTCGGCCGCTGGCCTTTTCCAACCTGCATATCTGCGGGACCGTGGAGGAATCCCGCGCCCTCAACGACGACCGCAGACCGAAGGTGATCATTTCTTCCAGCGGCATGTGCGAGGCCGGACGCATCCGCCACCATCTGAAGCATAACCTCTGGCGGCCGGAATGCACCGTCGTTTTCGTCGGCTATCAGGCGGAGGGGACGCTTGGCCGCATGCTGGTGGACGGAATAAAACAGGTGAAACTTTTCGGAGAGGAAGTAGAGGTGCAGGCGCGGATCCGCAACTTTAAGGCGCTCTCCGCGCATGCGGACCGGAAGGGACTTCTGCGCTGGATCGGCGCGTTCCGCGAGAAGCCGCGGCGCGTATTCGTCGTCCACGGCGAAGAAAGCGTGGCGGAAGAATTCGCCGGGGAGCTGAAAAAGCGCGGTTTCAGCGTATATGTGCCGAATTTCAAGGCGGTGGCCGACCTGGAAGGAAATCAAATTCTTGACGCGGGCATTCCCCCCGAAAAACGGCGCTCTGCAAAAACCGCGAAAGGCTCGTCCGCCTTTTCGCGCCTGCTTGCCGCCGGCCAGCGGCTGTTGCGCGTCATCGGGCACAACGAGGGCGGGGCAAACAAGGACCTTGCGAAGTTCACCAGCCAGATCGAGTCCCTTTGCGACAAGTGGGACCGGTAGGCTTTCTTACGGAAACCGGGCCGCAGA
>DHAI01000067.1:4643-4815 GCA_002397355.1 Ruminococcaceae bacterium UBA4958
ACCTGTGCTTTTCCTCAAGCTTCAACAGGAAGCGCTTGATTTCCGTCCCGGCGGAAAACCCGCCGAGGCCGCCGTCCGCCGCGACGACGCGGTGGCACGGCACGAGGATCATCACGGGGTTTCTGCCGTTTGCCGCGCCGACGGCACGGCAGGCTTTCCGGTTCCCGATCTG
>DHAI01000053.1:0-1035 GCA_002397355.1 Ruminococcaceae bacterium UBA4958
CGCCCGAAACGCGGCGGCAAGCACCTGCTGGACGCCAAATATTACCGGGACATCAACCGGTATTAGCCGGCCGTCTCCGGCGCCGCTTTCATGCGCAGAAAGCGGCGCCGTTTTGTCTGGCGGCCAAACGCCGCGCAGCGCGCCGCCAAAATATTGAAAGTTCTCGCCCGGCCTCCCGAAAGAGGCCGGCGGAGGTGAAACGACTTTGGAAATCCCACGCGAAAACATCCGCAATTTCTGCATCATCGCCCATATCGACCACGGCAAGAGCACGCTGGCCGACCGCATCCTGGAGCTGACGGACTCCGTGCCGCTGCGCGAGATGGAAAACCAGATCCTCGACGACATGGACCTGGAGCGCGAGCGCGGCATCACCATCAAGGCCCACGCCGTCACGCTGCTGTACCACGCGAAAAACGGGCGGGACTACGTCTTCAACCTGATCGACACGCCCGGCCACGTGGACTTCAACTACGAGGTCTCGCGCTCGCTGGCCGCGTGCGAGGGCGCCGTGCTCGTGGTGGACGCCTCGCAGGGCATCGAGGCGCAGACGCTCGCCAATACTTACCTCGCGGTGGACGCGGGGCTCGAGATCCTCCCCGTCATCAACAAGATCGACCTGCCGAGCGCCCAGCCCGAGCGGGTGCGGAAAGAGATCGAGGACGTGATCGGCATCCCGGCCGACGAAGCGCCCTGCATCTCCGCGAAGCTCGGCGTCAACATCGACCAGGTGATGGAGCAGATCGTCAAATACGTCCCCGCCCCGAAGGGCGACGAGAACGCCCCGCTCAAAGCGCTGATCTTCGACTCCAACTACGACCAGTACAAGGGCGCCGTGGCGCACGTGCGCGTGTTCGACGGCACCGTGAAGCCCGGCGACACCATCCGCATGATGTCGGCCGGCGGCGAGTTCACCGTCGTGGACTGCGGCTTCATGCGCGCGACGTCGTTCGAGCCGGCCCCGCGCCTGCGCGCCGGCGACGTGGGCGTGCTCTCCGCGTCCATCAAGGCGGTGCGCGAGGCGCGCGTGGGCGA
>DHAI01000053.1:1174-2049 GCA_002397355.1 Ruminococcaceae bacterium UBA4958
CGCGCGTGGGCGACACCGTCACGCTGGCCTCGAACCCGGCGGAAAAGCCGCTGCCCGGCTACCGCCCCGCCCAGCCGATGGTCTTCTGCGGCATCTACCCCGCGGACGGCGCGAAGTACCCGGACCTGCGCGACGCGCTGGAAAAGCTCCGGCTCAACGACGCGGCGCTCTCCTTCGAGCCGGAGACCTCGGCGGCGCTGGGCTTCGGCTTCCGCTGCGGCTTCCTGGGCCTGCTGCACATGGAGGTCGTGCAGGAGCGCCTCGAGCGCGAGTATTCGCTGGACCTCGTCACAACGGCGCCCAGCGTCGTCTACCGGCTGAAAATGGCCGACGGCGCCGTCAGGATGATCGACAACCCGACGAACTACCCCGATCCCTCGCAGATCGCCGAGGCGGACGAGCCTTACGCCGACGCGCACGTCTACACGCCGAAGGACTACGTCGGCAGCATCATGGAGCTGTGCCAGGAGCGCCGCGGCGCGTTCCTGGACATGAACTACCTCGACACCGACCGCGTGGACCTGCACTACGAGCTGCCGCTCAACGAGATCATCTACGACTTTTTCGACGCGCTGAAAAGCCGCACGCGCGGCTACGCGTCGTTCGACTACACGCTCTCCGGCTACCGCAAAAGCAACCTCGTGAAGCTGGACATCCTGCTCAACGGCGAGCCGGTCGACGCGCTCTCGTTCATCCTGTTCGCGGACGAGGCCTATCCCCGCGCCCGCAGGATGGTGGAAAAGCTGCGCGACAAGATCCCGCGCCAGCTTTTCGAGGTGCCCATCCAGGCGTGCGTCGGCGGCCGCGTGATCGCGCGCGAAACGGTCAAGGCCCTGCGCAAGGACGTGCTGTCCAAGTGCTACGGCGGCGACATC
>DHAI01000053.1:2268-4978 GCA_002397355.1 Ruminococcaceae bacterium UBA4958
GCATCCTGAAGCTGGACGAATAGACGGGCAGCCAAAGGCTGCGGGCGTGCAACGCCTGACGCGCCTACGGGCGGACACGACGGAAGTCGAAACGGTTTCCAAGCAATTCCGTCGCCCCGGGCACGCTTGAAAAGGGGCTAAGTTCACAGCTTTCGCGGTCCGAAAGCTGCAAGCCCGCAACCCTCTGCGCGCTCTGACATAAACAACGGTAAAAATTCGACGCTCTGCTTGCCGGGAGAGCGCAGAAGCGCCCAAAAGGGGAGGCGGTCCCTTTGAATATTAATCCTCGCAGTAATAACTTCGTGGAAAAGTCCGGTTCGGACAGCATCGGGCTGTACGTCCACGTCCCGTTCTGCGACGGCAAGTGCCCGTACTGCGACTTTTTTTCGCTGCGCGGCGACGAAGCCCGGATGGAAGAATATACATCTTGTATTATAAGCCGCATCATTTCCGAATCGGAGCGCATCGGCCGGCCGGCGGACACGCTGTATTTCGGCGGCGGGACGCCGAGCCTGCTGGGCGGGAAACGGATCGCGCGGATCGTGGAGGCGGCGCGGCGGGAATTCGGGCTGAAAAACGCGGAGATCACGGTGGAGGCGAACCCGGGCGGCGACCTCTCGGGCTTTTTCCGGGAAATCGCGGCGGCGGGCGTGAACCGCGTCTCGCTGGGGCTGCAATCCGCGAACCAAAACGAGCTGCGCCTGCTGGGGCGGCGCCACACGGCGGAGGACGCGGCGCGGGCGGCGGAGGACGCGCACGCCGCCGGGATCGGGAACGTGTCGCTCGACCTGATGCTCGCGGTGCAGGGGCAGACGGAGGAAAGCCTGGCGCGCTCCGTGGATTTCTGCGCGGCGTGCGGCGCGTGCCACGTTTCGGCGTACCTGCTGAAGCTGGAGCCGCACACCGCCTACTGGCAGAGGCGCGCGGCGCTCCGCCTGCCCGGCGAGGACGAAGCCGCCGGGCTGTACCTGGCGGCATGCCGGATGCTTGCGGAAAAGGGATACCGCCAGTATGAGATCTCCAACTTTGCGCGGCCCGGCTTCGAGAGCCGCCACAACCTGAAATACTGGCGGTGCGAAGAATACCTGGGCGTCGGGCCGGCGGCGCACTCCTTCCTGGGCGGGAAACGGTTCCACTGGAAGCCGAGCCTGCGGGGGTTCCTCGCGGGGGAAGGGCCGGAGCAGGACGGGGCGGGCGGCGATTTCGACGAGTTCGCGATGCTGCGGCTGCGCCTCGCGGAAGGGCTGACGGACGCCGCCTGCCTTGCGCGGTTCGGGTACCCGGTGCCGGAGCGCGTCCGGCGCGCGGCGAAGCGGTATGAATCCGCCGGGCTGGCCGCCCCCGTGCCGGGCGGGTTCCGCTTCACGCCGCGGGGCTTCCTCGTCTCCAATACCCTCACCGCCGAGGTCCTCTTTCCGCAGCAGTCAAATGCCGCGCGGCGCGCGGCATTTGACTGCCATTAAAAATAAGTTTACAAATAAGATATTGACATTCGGGCAAAGTAATGGTAATCTATATCGTAGAGTTAGCACTCGGTAGTTAAGAGTGCTAATCCAAATCGGAGAGAAGGGATGAGGTTTGGAACTGAGCGAAAGAAAGCAGAAGATCCTGGCGGCGGTGGTGGAAAGCTATATCGCCGAGGGCGAGCCGGTGGGCTCGAAGACGCTCAGCCAGACTCTGGATTTCCGTGTCTCCCCGGCAACCGTGCGCAACGAGATGAGCGAGATGAGCGCGATGGGCCTGCTGGAGCAGCCCCACACGTCCGCGGGGCGCGTGCCTTCGCAAAAGGGCTACCGCGTCTACATCGACTCGCTGATGACGCGCCGGCCGATCTCCAAAAAGGAAAAGCAGTACCTCGACAGCATGATCCTGCCCACGGCCTACGATCCGGAGAAGCTGCTGGACGGCGTGGCCCGCGTGCTCGCCTCCATGACGAAGTACGCGGCGGTCTCCACGGTGCCGAGCGGCGAAAACGGCGTGGTGCGCGCGATCCAGCTCGTGCAGACGAGCCGGCGCACCGCGATGGTCATCCTGATGACCTCGGCGGGCACGATGAAAAGCCGCGTCTTCCACTGCGACTACGACCTGTCGCCGGAGATCCTGCGCGTGTTCTTCCGCCTGCTGAACGAGAAGCTCGCGGGGGTGCGGGTGGCGGACCTTACGCCCGCCTACATGCAGTCGCTGGCGGCTTCCCTGGGCGAGATGGCCATGATGATGAGCTCGACGCTGCTGGCGGTGGCCGAGGCCGCGCGGGAATCCATGCGCAGCGAGGTCTGCCTGAACGGCGAGATCAACCTGCTGTATCACCCGGAGTTCGGGCAGGACGAGATCCGCCGCATCATCGGGTTCCTCTCGCGCCCCGCGGAGCTCTGCCGCCTGCTCGCACAGCAGGACAGCGCCCTGCAGGTGTTCATCGGGCGCGAGACGAAGCGCCCCGAGCTCTCGGACTCCAGCGTGGTGGTTTCGCGCTACGCCGTGAGCGGGAAAAGGGCCGGCGCGATCGCGGTCATCGGGCCGACGCGCATGGATTACGGCAAAATCATCTCCAATATGGAATACCTTTCCGGCTCGGTCGGCAGGCTGCTGACGGAGCTGATGGATCAGGATTGAAAGAAGGGGGTCTTCCCTTGAACCGGGAAAGCGACAGCTACAAGGATCAAACGGCACCGCAGACCGAAACGAAGCCGGAAGCGGAGGCGGCGCAGCCGGC
>DHAI01000053.1:5172-6006 GCA_002397355.1 Ruminococcaceae bacterium UBA4958
CCCGAAGCGGCGGCGCAGCCGGAATCCGGGGCGGACGCGCTCCGCGGGGAGCTGGAGGAAGCGAAAAAGCAGCTCGCGGAAGCGCGGGAAGCGCTCGCAAAACAGAAGGACGCGTTCCTGCGCACGGCGGCCGAATACGACAACTACCGCAAGCGGACGGCCCGCGAAAAGGAAACCATCTACAGCGACGCCACGGCGGAAGCGGTGAAGGAGTTCCTCAGCGTGGAAGACAACCTGGAGCGCGCGCTCGCGCAGGAAGACTGCCCGGCGGAGGACCTGCGCCGCGGCGTCGAGATGACGCAGAAGCAGCTGCGGGGCGCGCTGGCGAAGCTCGGCGTGAGCGAGATGGAGGCCGAAGGCAAGCCGTTCGACCCGGCGCTGCACAACGCCGTGGCCCATGTGGAGGACAAATCGCTCGGTGAAAACACGGTGGCGAAGGTCCTCCAGAAGGGATACCTTCTGAACGGCAAGGTCGTCCGCCACGCCATCGTGCAGACCGCCAACTGAGCCCCGGCCGGGAGCGGCAGAGCCGCCGCCGGCGGACGGATTTCTCCCGTCGGTCCATATCCATAGATCATATTTTAATATAGATTTCTTGGGTTCTTCAATTCGATATTTAACGGAGGGAACTGAATATGTCGAAAACAATCGGTATCGATCTTGGTACAACAAACTCCTGCGTGGCGGTAATTGAAGGCGGCAAGCCCGTTGTGATCCCGAACAGCGAAGGCGCGCGCACGACGCCGTCCGTCGTCGCGTTCACGAAAACCGGCGAGCGCCTGGTCGGCCAGGTGGCGAAACGCCAGGCCATCACCAACCCCGACCGCACCATCA
>DHAI01000020.1:0-346 GCA_002397355.1 Ruminococcaceae bacterium UBA4958
TCGCATTTCAGCGACGTCTAGTAGTATAGCACAGTTCAATGGCAGTTGTCAACCTTTCCCACGCTTTTTCCGCAAGTGTGAACATTGATCCAAAGAAATCGTTTCAGACTTATTAAATTTATTTCAGATAACTGACGGAAATCCCGTTTTTCTCATCTGCGGTAAGCGATATGCCCGAAATCTGTTCGTCGCAGCTCTCGACAATCGCCGACGTGATACGATCCTCCACCTCGCGGCGAATCAAGCTGCGCAGGTCGCGCGCCCCGCTTTTTCCACCGATCGCGTGTTCGGCAAGCCAGCGCGTTGCCTTGCCGTCATACACGAAAGTAATGTTGCGCTCCTTCAG
>DHAI01000020.1:549-901 GCA_002397355.1 Ruminococcaceae bacterium UBA4958
TCTCATCCACGCGGCTGAGGAACTCGGGCCGAAGGAATTCGGAAAGGGCTTTCATTGCCTTTTCGCGGCTTGCGTCAGCCTGCGTGCGGGCGAATCCAAGCGCATTTTCCCTGTTCTCGCTGCCCGCGTTGGAAGTCATGACGATGACGGTATTCTCAAAGTTGACATTGCGGCCGTGCGCGTCGGTAATATGGCCTTCGTCGAGGATCTGGAGCAGGATATTCATGACGTCCGGATGCGCCTTTTCAATCTCGTCAAACAAGAGAACCGAATACGGGCGCCGGCGGACTTTTTCCGTCACCTGCCCCGCCTCGTCGTAGCCGACATAGCCGGGCGGCGAACCGATGATGCG
>DHAI01000020.1:1172-2856 GCA_002397355.1 Ruminococcaceae bacterium UBA4958
CGCCGGGGGCTGATCTGCACGCGGCTGCGGCGAATGGCGGCAGCCACGGCGGCCACAGCCTTTTCCTGCCCGATGACCTTCGCGCTCAGCACGTTCTCAAGGTTTGCCAGCTTTTTCAGCTCATTCTCCTGAATCCGGCTTGCCGGAATACCCGTCCACAGCTCGATCACATGGGCAACGTCGCGTTCCTCCACCTGAGCGCCGAGCGCGGAAGGGGCGAGCTCATTTTCCTTCGCGGTGAGCTTGGAAAGGTCCGTACGGATCTCCGCAAGCTTTTCATAGTCCGGCTCAACGCCGGCGGCCGTCATGGCATCTTCCTGCGCGTGCAGGTTTTTCAGCCGCTCTTCCACATTGTCGTACTCCGACAAAGGAACATTCCGCAAAGCGGCACAGGCACAGGATTCATCCAGCAGATCGATTGCCTTGTCCGGAAGGTAACGGTCGTTGATATACCGTTCGGAAAGCGTGACGATACGCTTGGTGATCGCATTGGAAACATGGACGCGGTGATAATTCTCGTAATAGGATTTGATACCCGCGAGGATGCGGACGCTGTCGTGAATAGACGGCTCCGCAATGGTAACCGGTTGAAAACGACGTTCCAGGGCGGCGTCCTTTTCGATATATTTGCGGTACTCCGCAAACGTCGTCGCACCGATCACCTGGATTTCTCCGCGGGAAAGCGCGGGTTTCAGAATATTTGCGGCATTCATGGAACCTTCCGCGTCTCCGGTGCCGACGAGGTTGTGCACTTCGTCGATAAAGAGGATGATGTTCCCCTCCGCCTTCACTTCGTCAAGAAGGCCCTTGATTCTGCTTTCAAACTGGCCGCGGAACTGCGTCCCCGCAACGAGCGCCGTAAGATCCAGCAGATGGATTTCTTTTTTCTTCAGACCAAACGGAACGTTTCCATCCGCCATGCGGATCGCCAAACCTTCCGCAACGGCCGTTTTGCCCACCCCGGGTTCCCCGATCAGGCACGGGTTGTTTTTCGTCCTGCGGCTGAGGATCTGGATGACGCGCTCGATCTCTTTCTCCCGCCCGATTACGGCGTCGATTTCGCCGGCGCGGGCCTTGGCGGTAAGGTCGGTGCAGTAAGCGTCCAGATGCTTGCGCTTTGTTTTATGTTTTTCCCGAGGTGCCCGGCTGGCGGATTTTCCGCTCTGCACCTGTTCCGGAGAATCGCCGGTTCCCGGAAACATATTGATATTGCGCAGGGGCGGCATGGTAGCTGCTCCGCCTGGAACGAATCCGCTCAAGGAATTATCATCGATATCGTCGTCCGGATTACCGTCTAAATGATTTTGGGTGCCGTTATCCCGGTTATTTTCCTGCTCGTTGCCAAACATTTCGCTCAACTCGTTTTCCATAGCTTCCAGCTGATCGTCGGAAATACCCATCTGATCCAGCAAATCGTTGACCGGTTTAATGCCGAGCTTTCTGGCGCAAACCATGCAAAGCCCGCGGGCCTGCTTGATATCGCCCGTGGGCGATAAGAATACGACCGCCGGCCTTTTATGGCAATTGGAACACATTAACATGCGGGGTTCACTTCTTTTCTCTGTGGTATCTTTTAATTATATCATAATAAAAAAATATATATTTTACGAAATTATGACTGATTCTTATTTTTTTTATCCATGATTGCGTCGACATCCAGATTGTATTGCGGATCGTCCGAGTG
>DHAI01000020.1:2872-4922 GCA_002397355.1 Ruminococcaceae bacterium UBA4958
TAATTTCGTAAAATATATATTTTACGAAATTATGACTGATTCTTATTTTTTTTATCCATGATTGCGTCGACATCCAGATTGTATTGCGGATCGTCCGAGTGAATGATCTGCACATAGATCTGCGCGTAGCGGACGAACGCATAGATCATGAACGCCGCCGTAATGGACAGCAGGATAATATCCAATACGGGAGAATCTCCCTTTCCCCAGATGCCGGCGGCGAAAATGGTCCCAAAAGAAATATAAAACAAGACAGTTGCCACTTTCCCATACCATTTTGATCCGCTGGGCTTCTTTTTATTCTTTTTCATCAGCTTTATCGCTCCGCCGATCATCAGGCTTTCTTTTACGACAAAAACAGCCAGAAGCGGGATCAGCATCGGCTCACGCACGGCGAAGCAAATGGCGACGACCGCCTGCGTCAGTTTGTCGGACAAAGGATCGAGCATTGCGCCGAGCTCGGTAAACTTATGAAATTTGCGCGCAATCCACCCATCCAGCATATCCGTAATGCCGGATGCGGCGAGAATCAAAAAGGCCGCCATATAATTCTGATAAGCAAAGAATATGACGAATGGAATCACCAGAGCGCAACGGATCACAGTAAGTGTATTCGGCACGTTGAAATTTTTATTCTTATCTTTTGATTTCATATTTGCCTACCCCTCTGCCTACTTCGCTCAAAAGTTTCGACCGGAAGACCTGATAGATCGGGTTGTGGTCATACACCGCACAGTAAATTTTGGAACGGGAAATCTCCCTCCATTTTTCAGCTTGTCCGAACGGAACGGCGGCTGACAGCGCCGTCCGCAAAATGGCGCAGAACAGCAGCACCAGCACGGCGCCTTGGCAAAAGCCGAGCAGCCCGCCAAGCAGCGAGTTCAGCTGGCGCAGGCCGGGAAGATGGAAAAAACGGTTCAGGAGGGTTGCAAAGGCCTGGATCGCCACTTCAAACAGGATGAAAAGCGCCAGGATGGCGAGCGGTTTTCCCCAAGCTAAATTTTTCAGATAAGCGGCTGTTTTCGCTCCGAGTATCGTGGACAGCCACGCGGCAAAATTCTGCCAATAGGATATGGCAAGGATCAGGGCCGCAATTCCGCCGACCAGGTCGAAAAGGGCGCGGACGAAGCCCCGGCGAAAGCCGGAAATGATAAAAAGAACAATGAGCCCAATGAAAACAAGGTCCGCAAAGACGTCCAAGTCCATCCCTCCCTTTCCAGCCGAACCATGTGTCGCAGGCCAGGCTATGAAAAATATACCACAAAACCGACGGCGACACAAGTTTTGCAACGGGATTACCAGCGATTCACACAGCGCACTTCGGAAATACCGAGGACATACGCGGAACTCTCGTCCTTCAGCGCCACGGCGCAGGCATCATCGCCCGCGTCCTCCGTCTTGCCGGAATCGTCGGCGGAGGCCAGGGAAAAGAAGCTCACTTTCCCCTTGGAGAGCACTGCGGCGGTCTGACCGGAAAGGGAAACCGAGAGGATTTTCCCGCTGAACCGTTTTGAGAAAATTTTGCCGCCGGAGGCATCCAGCACGAGAAACGACTGGTCTTCCGATCCCTCATAGGGCATCAGCCCCAATGCGACGCGGCCGCCGTCCGCACAGAATGCCGTCAACTGGGAACCGTCAAAATCGAAATCCCGTTTTAACCCGGACGACAGATCCAGAAAAACGGCGCCGGTATCCCCGATCGCCGCAACCGAGGATTCCGTTTCCCAGAAAGCGACGCTCAGCAAATTCCCGGAGCACACCGCAGCGGGTTGAACGATCTTGCCGCTTTTGAGATCGATGATATAGACGGCGGAAACCAGATTGCCCTCCTTCGCGGAAACGCCGGTCACGGCGGCTTTGGTGCCGCTCGGATTCAGGGCCACGGCCGTCGGATAATAATCGGAAAACCAGTACCTCGACACCACCTGCGCGGAGGAATCATAAGCCGTAAGCTTGCCGCAGTAACCGTCCGCCTCCGTGATCAGAGCGCTGCGCCCGTTGGCCGCAACGGCGCCTCCAAGGATGTTTTGGTCTATGCTCGGTTTCAGCG
>DHAI01000020.1:5243-11493 GCA_002397355.1 Ruminococcaceae bacterium UBA4958
GAAAAAGTACGCGGGAAACCGTCGCCGATTCCGACGCCGACGATATTGCTTTTCAGCCACTGCCAAGCGTTCTCCGGCGCAAGATTTTCCCGGTTGTACCAGCCGAGCACGCCAAGCGCGCAAAGCGCGAGAATCAGGGCAACGCGGTAAATCCAGCGCGGCACGCGATGCTCCCGGAACCCTTCGCGGGGACGTTTTTCCTCCGGAACGAGGTGCTTCCCCACCTCGACCGGCATCGTGTCGAAGCGGTGTTCCCTGCTATTCATTGAACGTCACACCTTCATAAAAGACCTTTTGCAGGAAAAGCCCCTGCGGGGGCGCGGTCGGTCCCGCCGCCGCACGGCTTTTCGCCAGAAGAATGCGCTCGATATCGGCAGGCTCCAGTTTCCCCTGGGCAACGCGCAGCATGGTCCCCACCATGATGCGGACCATATGGTACAGGAAACCGTCCGCCGACACGGTAAAGACGACGAGGTCACCTTCCCGGTTCCAGTCGGCACGGGTGACCTCTCGCGTCATATTCCCCGGTCTGCGGCCGTCTTCCGCACAGAAAGACGTGAAGTCGTGACTGCCGCGGAAATAAGAAGCCGCATCGTTCAGGCGGCGGAGATCCAGCGGATACCAATAGTGCAGAACACGGTTGCGCAGGAACGGGTCCCGAACCCTGCCGTTCCAGATCCGGTAGGCGTACTCCTTTCCCGCGCAGGAATATCTCGCGTGAAAGTCGGGAGGAGCCTCGCGGCAGGAGAGCACCGCAATGTCATCCGGAAGAAAATGGTTTAGCGCGCCGACCAGGCGGCCGCACGGGATCGTCCGTTCCGTGCGGAAGCTGACGCAAAATTCGAGCGCATGCACAAAGGAATCCGTGCGGCTGCAGCCTTTCAGATCCGGACGCTCGCCGAGGACTTTTTCCAGCGCCTGCTGAAAAACCTGCTGGACCGTCACGGCGTTCTGCTGGACCTGCCAGCCGTGGTAATTCGTTCCGTCGTATCGAATGACAAGCAGCAGATTGCGCATCGGCGTTCCCCTTTCCACTTGGAATCTCAATGAAACGAAGCCGGGAAAAGCACCCGGCAGAAAACGACGCCGGCGCAGAAAACCGCGGAGCAGACGACCGCTCCCGCATCCAGCCTCGTCATGTGCGGCTGTTTCATCTTCGTGCGCCCCTCACCGCCGTGATAGCAGCGGCATTCCATCGCCATGGCGAGGTCGTAAGCGCGCCGGAAGGAAGAAACGAACAGCGGGATCAGGATCGGGATGAGCGAGTGGATCCGCTGCATCACGCCGCCGCTTTCCATATCGGCGCCCCGCGCTTTCTGCGCGCTCATGATCGTATCTGTTTCCTCAAGCAGTGTCGGAACGAAGCGGAGGGCGATCGTCATCATCATCGCGATCTCGTGGACCTTTACATGGAAGACCTCCAGCGGTTTCATGATGCGCTCCAGCGCGTCGGTCAGCTCGGTCGGCGTCGTGGTGAAAGTAAGGACTGAGCTGAAAAGGATCAGGCAGACGATCCTCGCGGAGATGAACACCGCGTTGAAAATGCCGCCGTCCGTAATCTGCATCACGGGGAAAAACGGGCAGCGCCAGACCACGTTTCCGGTGCCGTAAAAAAGATTTAGCACACCTGCGAACAGAATGATAAACAGGATGGCTTTCAGGCTTTTGAAATACTGGCCGAGAGGGACGCCGGAACCGATCAGCACGGCAAACATCAGCGCCGCCATCAGCAGAAGGCCCTGAAAATTCGACGCGATGAACAAAAAGACAATGAACGCGAACGTCAGCGCGATTTTCACGCGCGGGTCCAAACGGTGAATCACCGATTTGCCCGGGATATACTGCCCGAGCGTAATGTCACGAATCACGGCGCGCACCCTCTTTCCGCAGCAGCGGGCGCAACTCTGCGACCGCCTGGTCGACCGTCAGCGCGGGACGGACCGGATAGCCCTTTTCCTTCAGCGCCAGCAGGATGCTGGTAATCTGGGGAACACGGAGGCCCATGGTCTCCAGTTCGCGGCCGCGGGCGAAAACGCGCTCCGTCGTGTCCAGCATCACGGCTTTTCCGCCGTTCATCACGAGCACGCGGTCGGCGCACCGCGCAATATCTTCCATGCTGTGGGAGACAAGCAGAACCGTATTGCCGCGTTTTTTCCGATAGTCCGAGATCTGGCTCAAAAGCATGTCGCGCCCCTGTGGGTCGAGACCGGCCGTCGGCTCGTCCAGGATCAGCACGTCGGGGTCCATTGCGATAACGCCCGCGATGGCCGCGCGCCTTTTCTGGCCCCCGGAAAGCTCGAACGGGCTTTTCCCGAGCAGGTCTTCGGAAAGGCCGACGAAGCGGGCGGCTTTGCGCGCGCGTTCTTCGGACTGCTGCTTGTCCAACCCCATGTTGCCGGGTCCGAAGCAAATATCCTTCAAAACGGTTTCCTCAAAAAGCTGATGTTCCGGGTACTGGAACACCATGCCCACCTGAAAGCGCACGGAGCGGATCTTCTTCGGCTCCGCCCAGATGTCTTTCCCGTTCAGCAGGACGGTGCCGGAAGTGGGGCGGAGCAGCCCGTTCAGCGTTTGGATCAGAGTGGATTTTCCGGAACCGGTGTGGCCGATGATCCCGAGGAACTCCCCCCGCTTGATCCCGATGCTGACGTGGTCCACGGCGACTTTCTCAAACGGCGTTTTCACGCCGTAGGCGTAGGTCAGATTTTTTGTCTCAAGAACAAACATGCCATTCTCCCTGTGAAGATTTCAGAAGCGGTTCCAGCGCCGAAACACATTCGTCGATATCCAGCACGCATTCCGGAAGGCGGAAACCTTCCTGCCGCAGGCGCCAGACAAGCTCCGTCGCCTGCGGCACGTCGAGCTGGTGGTCCTTGAGAAGCTGCACCCGGGAAAAGACCTGGCGCGGCGTCCCCTGCGTCAGAATCCTTCCGTCGTCCATCACGACGATCCGGTCGGCGCCCGCTGCTTCATCCATATAATGCGTAATCAGCACGATAGTAATGCCGTTTTCCCGGTTGAGCTTATGGATGGTATGAAGGACTTCATCGCGGCCCCTCGGGTCCAGCATTGCCGTAGGCTCGTCCAGCACGATGCAGTCCGGCTTCATCGCGATGATCCCGGCGATCGCGACGCGCTGCTTTTGCCCGCCGGAGAGCTTGTACGGCGCGTTCAGGCGGTAATCATACATCTCCACGGCTTTCAGGGCGTCGTCCACCCTGCGGCGGATTTCCGGCGGCGCGATGCCGAGGTTTTCCGGACCGAACGCCACGTCTTCCTCCACAATGCTCGCGACAAGCTGGTTGTCCGGGTTCTGAAGCACGAGTCCCACCCTGCGCCGGATCTCGATCTTCAGGTTTTCGTCCATCGTATCGAGGCCGTCCACATAAACCCTGCCGCCGCTTGGCAGAAGCATCGCGTTGAAGTGTTTGGCAAGCGTGGATTTCCCTGATCCATTATGCCCAAGAAGCGCCACGAATTCTCCTTTGCGAATGCCGAGGGAAACGTTGTGCAGAACCTCCAGCCCTTCTTCGTCCTCGTTCGCCTCATAAGCGAACGTGACGTTTTTTGCAGACAGATAATCCATCCGTAAATCCTTCCCGATTTTTCAGATCTTTTTCGCGTCTTTCCTGAGCGCCCCGATCCGTTCCCGGTACTCTTCGGCCGAAATAATGCCGCCCTCGCAAAGGCTCTTCAGCTGCTCCGACCGCTCCCTGAATTCGTTGGCGGAGGTACCGTACGCGGAGGTCCCTGAACCGTGAATCTGGGCGCTGTATGGGGATTCCTCTTTCTCATCCGGCGCTTTTGCCTGCTCCCGGAGCCGCTCTTCCGTCACGGCCTGCGACGCCCTGATTTGGTTTTCCGGCGGAAGATCGGCGGAAGATTTTTTTCTTCCGTTCTTCCGTGCCCTCGCGGCGATAAAAAGCAGAGCCGCGGCCGCAACGATAACGCCGGCCACTGCAGGCGTACCCCCGGCTTTACCGGCGATGTCTATGACGGTGAGAAAAAGGAACAGAAGCACTCCGGCGGCATAGCTTTTCGGATTCCGTTTCACCACTGCCCTCCGCCTTTCCAATCAATCGGCCTGCCAGACGGCAGTGCCGCCGCAGGGCAGCGCAAGGCCGGTCTCCGCCACCGGGAGGCCGATCTCGCCGGAAGAAACCCTTCCGCCGAATTTCCGGCCGACCAAAACGCCGAGCAAATACTCCATGACCGCCGGAGACAGCCCCGCCGTGTAGGAATTCAGCAGAAAGAAGAGCGGTTCCCGCGAAAGGATCGGCACGCAGCTCTCCACCAACTGGAACAGCTGCTGCTCCAGCTTCCAGACCTCCCCGCCCGGGCCGCGCCCGTAGGACGGCGGGTCCATGATAACGGCGTCGTAAGCGTTGCCGCGCCGCTGCTCGCGCAGGACGAACTTTTCGCAATCGTCCACGATCCAGCGCACCGGCTTTCCGGCCAAACCGGAAGCCTCCGCATTTTCCCGCGCCCAGGTAACCATCCCGTGCGAGGCGTCCACATGGCAGACCTGCGCGCCTGCGCTCAGGCAGGCAAGCGTAGCCGCTCCCGTATAGCCGAACAGGTTCAGCACTCTTACGGGGCGGCCGGCCCCCCTGATCTTCTCCATGGCGAAATCCCAGTTGACGGCCTGCTCCGGGAAGACACCCGTATGCTTGAAGCCCATCGTCTTCACGCGGAACGTCAGCCCGCCGTAATGGATTTTCCACACCGGAGGAACGGGCTTGCGCATCTCCCAGCGGCCGCCGCCGGAAGAGGAGCGCAGGTAGCGGGCGTCCGCCTCGCGCCAGAGCGGATTCTCTTTGGGCGTGTTCCAGATGATCTGCGGGTCCGGGCGGATCAGGCAGACCTCTCCCCAGCGCTCCAGGCGTTCGCCGGAGGATGCATCGACCAGTTCGTATTCCTGTTTCTGCCATGTTGCGATTCTCAAATCCGTTCTCTCTCCCGCTCAGGTCAGGCGCTCCCGGATCACGTTCACAACGGAATCCGCAAGTGCGTGGATATAGCTCTCGTCTTCCCCTTCGATCATCACGCGGAGCAGCGGCTCCGTACCGGACGGCCGGACGACGACGCGGCCGGCGGCGCCGAGCTTTTTGCGGACATCGTCCACCGCCTTTTTCACCTCTTCATCCGTGTAGAAGCGCAGCTTTCCCTCGGCGCTGACGGGGACGTTCACCATCACCTGCGGGTAGCGCGTCATCAGGGTTGCAAGGCTGGAAAGCTTTGCCTTCCTGCGGTGCACAAGGCTCAGAAGCTGCGCCGCGGTCAGCTGGCCGTCTCCCGTCGTGGCAAAGTCGAGGAAGATGATGTGGCCGCTCTGCTCTCCGCCGAAATTGTACCCTTCCTGGAGCATCTCCTCCAGGACGTAACGGTCGCCGACTTTCGTAGCCGAAAATTTCATCCCGTTTTCTCCGCAGAAGCGGGAGAAGCCCATATTGGTCATGATCGTGCCGACGACGGCATTCTGGGCGAGTTTCCCTCGCGATTTCATATCCATGGCGCAGATGGCCATTAAGTAATCGCCGTCCACAAGCTGTCCCTTCTCGTCCACGGCGAGGCAGCGGTCGCCGTCGCCGTCGAAAGCCACGCCCGCGTCGAGGCCGTTTTCATGCACGAACGACATCAGCCTCTCCATATGGGTGGAGCCGCAGTTGTCGTTCACGTTGACGCCGTTCGGCCGGTCGGAAATCAGGTGGCACTCCGCGCCGAGCTCGCTGAACAGGATTTTCGCGGTGCGGCTGGTACAGCCGTTGGCGCAGTCCACGCCGATTCTCATACCGTCGAGCGCGAACGGAACCGTGCTCTTGATATGGTCGATATAATCGCGGGCGGCGTTCGGCGCTTCCGTCACGCATCCGACGCCTCCGCCCGTGGGGCGGGGCGTTTCCTGCGCGTTGTCGAGCACGATGGACTCGATCTGCTCCTCGAGAGCGTCCGGCAGCTTATAGCCGTCGCCGCTGAAAATTTTGATGCCGTTGAACTCGCACGGGTTGTGGGACGCCGTCAGCATGACGCCCGCGTCCGCCTTGTATTTGCCGACGAGGAACGCCACGGCGGGCGTCGGGATCACGCCGAGGCGCACGACGTTGGCCCCCACGCTGCAAAGCCCGGCGATCATGGAGGCTTCGAGCATATCGGAGGAGATGCGCGTGTCCTTCGCTATCAGGATTCTGAGGCGCCGCTGATTGTCGTTGGAGAGTACCGTCGCCGCCGCGCGGCCGATGTTCATCGCAAG
>DHAI01000020.1:11756-16054 GCA_002397355.1 Ruminococcaceae bacterium UBA4958
ACGGTCTCCGGCGGCTTCAGTCCAAGGTGTCCGTACGCCGCCGGCGTAGCGCAGCGGCCGCGCGGCGTACGGCTCAGAAAGCCGATCTGCATGAGATACGGCTCGTAAATGTCCTCAATCGTGACGGCCTCCTCGCCGATCGCCGCGGCCAGCGTTTCCAGCCCGACGGGTCCGCCGTTGTAAAACTTGATCAGCGCGTTCAGCAGGCGCCGGTCGTTCGCGTCCAGTCCGATCTCGTCGATCTCCAGGCGGTCGAGCGCCAGCTTCGCGGATTCGGAGGTGATGTTCCCCCCCGAAACGACCTGGGCGAAATCCCGGACGCGTTTCAGCAGCCGGTTCGCAATCCGCGGCGTGCCGCGGGAACGCGACGCGATTTCGAGCGCGCCGTCCGCCTCGATGGGAATTCCGAGAATCTTAGCGCTCCGCGTTACGATGCACGCCAACTCGCGCGGTGTGTAAAGCTCCAGCCGCAGCACCACGCCGAAGCGGTCGCGCAGCGGCGCGCTGAGCTGGCCGGCCCGCGTGGTGGCGCCGACCAGGGTGAATTTCGGAAGGGGCAAATGGTAAGAAGCCGCCATCTGCCCTTTCCCGGTGATAATATCGAGGGCGAAGTCCTCCATGGCGGGGTAAAGGATTTCTTCCACGCTGCGGGAAAGGCGGTGGACTTCATCGATGAAAAGCACGTCACCCGGGCTGAGGTTCGTCAGGATCGCCGCGAGGTCGCCCGGCTTTTCGATCGCGGGCCCGGACGTGATGCGGAGATTTACGCCGAGTTCGTTCGCTATGATGCCCGCCAGCGTCGTCTTGCCAAGGCCGGGCGGACCGTACAGCAGCACGTGGTCGAGGCTTTCTTTCCGCTGCTTCGCCGCTTCGATGAAAACGGAAAGATTCTCCTTCACCTTATCCTGACCGATATATTCCGAAAGGGCGCGCGGACGGAGCGGATTTTCGATCGTACCGTCCTCCGGGGTATACTCCGGCGCCACGACGCGGTTTTCATAATCGCTGTCGTCCGGCTCCGGGCCCACGCGTTTCCGACTGTCGTTTTCTGTCATCGCGCCGCCGCCACTCCTTTCTCAGACAAGCTATTTCCCGCCGCGGCTGCCGGGATCCATCGCCTTCAGCGAAAGACGGATCAGTTCCTCCACCGGAAGGCCGCTGTCGAACTTCGCCACGACTTCCGCCGCGTCGGCCGGCGCATAGCCAAGTACGGCAAGGGCGTTCACGGCCGCGTCGGCATGGGAGGAGACGGAAACCTGCCCCACAGGCAGGGCGCGTTTCCCGCCGGCCCCATCCAGATTCTTCACCTTGTCGCGCAGCTCAAGCGCGATGCGCTGGGCAAGCTTCGGCCCCACGCCGCTCGCACGCGTCAGGGATTTGCTGTCCCCCGTCGCAACGGCAACGGCAAGCTGCTCCGGCTTCAGTTCGGACAAAATGGCAAGCGCCGCTTTCGGCCCCACGCCGCTGACGCCTGTCAGCATTTTAAAACAGTTCCGCTCGGAAATGGATGCAAATCCGAATAAAACGAGGGCGTCCTCGCGCACGCTCAAATGGGTGTAGAGGACCGCTTCTTCTCCCTGCCGGGGCAGGGAGCGCCGGGTGTTCAGGGAAATAAGGCATTGAAAACCGACGCCGCCGCACTCGACGACGGCCATACCGGGTTCCAGATGAATCAGAGTGCCCCGCAGACGGTAAAACAAAGCGCGTCACACCTGCCCTTTCTGCACAGCGCGGATCCGTCGTTCCAACATCGCCTGCCGCAGCCGGGAGCCGCACGCCTGGCCGTGGCAGACCGCCATGGCAAGCGCGTCGGCGGTATCGTCCGGTTTTGGAATCTCTTTCAGGCCGAGCAGCCGCTGCGTCATCTGCATCACCTGCGGCTTCTTTGCTTGGCCGTAGCCGGTCACGGCCAGCTTGATCTGCATGGGCGTGTACTCGTAAACGTGCGCGCCGGTTTTCCGCGCGGCAAGCAAAATGACGCCGCGCGCTTCCGCGACGCCGATGGCCGTCGTCTTATTGTTCTGGAAATAAAGCTTCTCGATGGAAACGGAATCCGGCCTCCAGCGCTGCGCCACGCCGGAAAGAGTATCGTAGATGATCTCGAGGCGACGGTCGAAATCGAGCCCGGCCTGCGTTACGATGGCGCCATGCTCCAGCGGTTGAAAACGGCCGTTTTCGGCGCGTACGACGCCGTAACCGACGGTTGCATACCCGGGGTCCACCCCGAGAATAATCATTTGAAATCCCCTTTCCGGAGCATACCGTTCCATAATATTCGTTTTATTATATCACAGAACCGGGATTTATGGAATAGCGCCGCCCCATTTTGCAGGATGACGGCGCGCAATCCGGAGCGGTCGGCAAAAATGCTTTTTTTCTTCCTGAAAAGCGGGAGAAATGGTATAATCGAAAGCGCAGCCCGCAGAATTCATCTGGGAAAGGACTCCTCTATCATGAAAACCGTAACGGTAGGCGCAAACGACGCCGGCCAGCGACTGGATAAATTCCTCACAAAATCATTTCCGAACCTGCCGCAGTCCATGATGTACAAATGTATCCGAAAAAAGGACATCAAATGTAACGGAAAGCGATGTGCAATCTCCACGCGCCTGCAGGAAGGCGACGTGCTCACCATGTACCTGAAAGACGAGTTTTTTCAGACGCGGCCGAAAGAGCACGATTTTCTGAAAGCTCCCGCCAAGCTGAATATTCTGTATGAAGACGCAAATATCATGATCCTCGACAAGAAGCCTGGGCTGATCGTACACCCGGACGAGCACTACGAGCTCGATTCGCTGATCGCGCGCGTACAGCATTACCTTTATGAAAAAGGGGAGTACGACCCGGAAGCGGAGAATTCGTTCGCGCCGGCGCTGATCAACCGCATCGACCGCAATACGGGCGGCATCGTGATGGCAGCGAAAAACGCGGAGACGCTCCGCATCATGAACCGGAAGGTCAAGGCGCGGGAGATCCAGAAGCTCTATCTTTGCGTCGTATGCGGCAGGATGGACCGGAAAGCCGACACGCTGGAAGCGTACCTGACGAAAGATGAAAGACGCAACCGCGTCCATATTTCCGGCAAGCCCACGCCGGATGCGAAACCGATCGCGACGCGGTACCGCGTTCTGGAAGAGAAGCAGGCTTTCAGCCTTCTGGAAGTCGAGCTGCTGACCGGGCGCACCCACCAGATCCGGGCGCACCTCGCGTCTATTGGACACCCTTTGGCCGGAGACGGAAAATACGGAAGGAATTCCTTCAACAAAGACACGTCATTTCCCTACCAGGCGCTTTATTCCTACCGGCTGAATTTTCGCTTCACGTCGGATGCCGAATCGCTGAATTACCTGAACGGAATGGAATTCCAGGCCAAGGACGTCTGGTTTCTCGCCGAATTTCACAGCTTTCCATAAATAGCAAAGATTCCGGCTTTACGGCAAAATAAAAAAATCCCCTGTCGGGGATTTTCGGTGAGCGCGAAAAGCGTCAGGTATTTTTATCGACCTGGTGGAATTTCTTCAGGTTCCCGGTTTTCCGGCTGCGTCGGTCGAGCTCGGCCTCCACGTCCTCCGGGGCGATCCCTTCGTTCGCCATCAGCACGGCGAGATGGTACAGCAGGTCCGCAATTTCCATCACCGTGTCTTCTTTCCGCCCGTTTTTCGCGGCGATGATGACTTCACTGCACTCCTCCCCGCATTTTTTCAAAATCTTGTCAAGGCCCTGCCCGAACAGGTAGCAGGTGTAGGAGCCTTCCCGCTTTTCCGCTTTTCTGCTCAGTACGGTGCGGTACAGTTCCTTCAGCGCGTCATTCATTTTCATCCCTCCAGATTTCCCGATAAAAACAGCTGTGGTGCCCCGTGTGGCAGGCTGCTCCCGTCTGCCTGACGACGACAAGCAACGTGTCGTCGTCGCAGTCGCCGAAAATGCGCACGACCTTCTGCACATGGCCGGAGGTCGCGCCCTTGTTCCAAAGCTCCCTCCTGGAACGGCTCCAGAACCAGGTGTAGCCGCTTTCCAGAGTCCGCCGCAGGGACTCCCGGTTCATATAGGCGAGCATCAGAACCTCGCCGGTTTCGTCCTCCTGTACGATAGCCGGCAGGAGATTGGATTTTTGGAAAAAACGGTCCAGCAAGCTATTCCACTTTACAGTATCTGCCATGAACTCAATCCTCTCCGCAAATGGAAAGCGCTTCCTTCAAGTCGACGTCGCCGGTATAGACCGCTTTCCCGCAGATTACCCCGTAAAGGGGCAGTGAGCACAGATTTTTCAGATCCGACGCCGACGAAACTCCGCCGCT
>DHAI01000112.1:0-9982 GCA_002397355.1 Ruminococcaceae bacterium UBA4958
GCGGATGGCATGTGCCGCGGCTTTAAAGAGCGCCTCCGTTTCGTGGTGGGCGTTCGCGCCGTACGCGACGCGCAGGTGCAGCGTCATGCCTGCGTTGAAGGCGAACGCACGGAAAAACTCTTCCGTAAGGCAGGAATCGTAGCCGCCGATCCGTTCCTGCGGAAACTGCGCCTGAAAGACGAGGAACGGGCGGCCGCTGACGTCCACTGCGGCGAATGCGAGCGATTCGTCCATCGGGGCGAAAAAGCTGCCGAAACGCGCAATGCCGGAACGGTCCCCCAGCGCCTCGGCAAACGCCCTGCCGAGAACGATCCCGGTATCTTCCACGGTATGGTGGCCGTCCACATACAGGTCCCCCACGGCTTTCAAGTTCAGGCCGAAGCCGCCGTGAACCGCGAAAGCGTTCAGCATATGGTCGAAGAAGCCGATGCCCGTGGAAATCTCCACCGGGCCGCCGTCCAGATTCAGCTTCGCAGCAATATCTGTTTCCTTTGTCTTCCGTTGCGCCGCAGCGGTTCTCATTGCGCCTCAGCCCCTTTCCCTCCGTTCAGATACGCGGAAAATCCGTCCGTAACCGCCGCATTCTCTTCCGCAGTCCCCGCAGTGATCCGCAGGAAACCGCTGAAACAGCGGACGGCGATGCCGCGCCGAAGCAGGAAACGATAAGCCTCCCGGCTGTCCCGCATCCGTACCGTAACGAAATTCGTCACGCCGTCGACCACATGGATTCTTTCCGGACTCCGTGCTTCCATTCTGCGGAACAGGCCGTAGAGGGATTCCTTCGACTCGACGATCTTCCGCGTGCAGCCGCGCAGCCATTCTTTTTCCCGCAGAAGAACCGAGCCGATGCTCTGCGTAACGGAGTTCACGTTGTACGGTGATTTTACGGCTCTCAGCGCCCGGATCAGCGTCGGATTTGCCACGGCGAAGCCAAGCCGGATGCCGGCCATCCCGGCGGCTTTGGAACAGGTTCGGAGAATCACGAGATTATCGTATTCCTCAATTTCGTTGATCAGCGACTGGTCCCAGAAGTCCATGTACGCCTCGTCGAGCACGACAAGCGCGTCCACCGAGCGAACCAGGCGGCGGATTTCTTCGCGCGGCAGCCCGAGCGAGGTCGGGTTACAAGGGTTGGAGAAAATCAGCATCCGGCTCCCGGAACGGTTCACCGCGTCGATCAGACGGTCCGTATTCACCGTAAAGTCTTCATTTTTCGGAAATTCCACGCGGTTCGCCTCGTTGATACCGGCGTAAAACGAGTACATCGCAAAATCCGGCGCCAGCGTGACGACGCCCTCCCCTTTTTTCAGAAAGGAACCCATCAGGACGGAGATCAGCTCGTCGGAACCGTTCCCCGCGGCGACGCTTTCCGGTCGGACGCCGTAATATTCCGCAAAAGAGGCGCAGAGCGACGAAGCGAGAGGATCGGGATACCGATTCAGCGGGACGGACGAAACGGCCTCCGCGATCTTGTTCCACAGCTTTTCGTCCGGCTGAAAAAAGGACTCGTTCGCGTCGAGTCGGATCCGGTAATGTCCCGAAAGAGGGGTGTACGGAACAAGATCTCGGATTTTTTCATTCAGTTGGTAAGACAACGGTCATCCCCTCACTTCGACCGAATTCGCGTGCGCCGTCAGGCCCTCCGCGTCCGCCAGGGCAACAATGTCTTTCCGCGCGCCGGCAAGCGCTTTCTTCGGATAGGAAAGAAAGCTCGATTTTTTGATGAAGCTGTCCACGGAAAGCGGAGAGAAAAACCGCGCCGTTCCGCCCGTGGGGAGGACGTGATTCGGACCGGCGAAGTAATCTCCCAGAGGCTCCGGCGAATAGTTCCCGAGGAAAACGGATCCCGCGTTATCGATGCGGCCCAGGTACGCCACGGGATCTTTCGTGCAGACTTCGAGGTGTTCCGGCGCGAGCTCGTTGGCAAAACCAACCGCCTCTTCCATGCTCCTGCACACGATAACCGCGCCGTAATCACCGAGGGACTTTTCAATAATTTTCCGGCGGGAAAGCCGCCTGATCTGGCGCGTCAGCTCCGCCAGAGTCTCTTCGGCGATGGCTTCGGAAGTCGTCAGCAGGATAGCGGAGGCGAGCGCATCGTGTTCCGCCTGGGACATCAGGTCGGCTGCAAGGAAGCGGGGATCGGCCGTTTCGTCGGCAAGGATCAGGATCTCGCTCGGCCCGGCGATCATGTCGATGCCCACGGTGCCGAACAACTGCTTTTTTGCCGTCGCAACGAAAATGTTGCCCGGCCCGACGATTTTGTCTACGGCGGGGATCGTTTCCGTACCGAAAGCGAGAGCAGCGATCGCCTGGGCGCCGCCCACCTGAAAGACGCGGTCGACGCCGGCTTCCAGCGCCGCGGCCATGATCGGCGGGTTCGGCCTGCCGCCCCGGGCGGGGGGAGTAGCCATCACGATCTCGCCGACTCCGGCGATTTTCGCGGGGATCGCGTTCATCAGGACGGAGGAAGGATACGCCGCCGTGCCGCCCGGAACATAGATGCCGACGCGGGAAAGGCCGCGGATGCGCTGGCCCATGATAACGCCGTCCGGCCGTGTTTCGAACCAGCTCTGCTGTTTCTGGCGCTCGTGAAAATCGCGGATGTTCTCCGCCGCGCGGCGCAGCGCGGAGAGAAAATCACCGCCGCACTCCGCTGCGCTCTCGCGCATCTCGTCTTTTGACAGTTCCACCTTTTCCGGCAAAGCCCCGTCGAACTTTTTCGTGTAAGCGGCGACGGCTTTGTCACCGT
The DNA here is from genome assembly GCA_002397355.1 of Ruminococcaceae bacterium UBA4958. Classification (GTDB taxonomy): domain Bacteria; phylum Bacillota; class Clostridia; order Oscillospirales; family Acutalibacteraceae; genus Thermocaproicibacter. The sequence goes on from DHAI01000112.1 coordinate 2,753, forward strand.
CGCCCCGCACGCGAGCGATGATCTCGGCCACCGCGGCATCCACCTGCGGGTCCGCCTTTCGGCTTCTCTTTTTCAGCTGAGCGATCAGTTCCGGCCCAAAGCCTTCTTTTTCTTTCCAGATTCGCATCAAGTGATCAGCTCCTTCGCAGCGTTTCCCCGTTTGACGCCCCGCTCCATTTCCGCCGCAAGATCTTCGATCTCCGCTTTCCGCAGCTTCATGCTGGCGGGGTTCACAATCAGCCTGGCGGAAACGCCGCAGATCGCGTCGTAGATTTCCAGCCCGTTTTCCCGCAGCGTCGTACCCGTTTCCACGATGTCGACAATCGCGTCGGAAAGGCCGAGCAGCGGCGCAAGCTCTACCGAACCCTCGATTTTGATGATGCGCACGTCCATCGCCCTGCCGGCAAAATAATTTGCGGCCACGTTCGGATATTTGGAAGCCACCGTGCGAGCGGAATATCCGCCGAAAAAGTCGCGCCCCTTCGGCCCCGCCAGCGCAAACCGGCACTTTCCGAAGCCGAGATCCAAAACCTCGTAAAAGTTTCCGCCGTGCTCCAAGATCGTGTCCTTGCCGACCACGCCGAGGTCGCACGCGCCGTACTCCACGTAGGTGGTCACGTCGGCCGCCTTCGCCAGCACGGCCTCGTACCGGCCATGCGCGACAGGCAGGACCAGCCGGCGCCCTTTGTTCCTCACCGCGGAGCAATCGCAGCCGATCTGTTCCAGCAGAGCCACCGCTTTTTCTTCCAACCTTCCCTTTGTCAGGGCGATCCGAAGCGGTCTCACGGCTTTTCCTCCGTATCGAAACGAATTGTTTCCACCTTTTCGCCCGCGACGACGTCCACGCAGGAAATACCCGCGGCCCCGGCGTATTCCAGCGTTTCCGCGCGCGTGGAAAAAACGCTGCTCTCGCACCGGAGCCCCTGTGCCGCAAGCTTGGAAATGCGTTCCAACGCGCGCACCTCGCTCCCTTTTTCCCCAAATACGAGCACGTCAGCCGGTGAGACGGCGCGCGCGCCGTCTCCGCCCGACAGCGTCCGCTCGACGGCGTCGATACTGATCCCGAAGCCGACGGCCGGCATCGCCTGGCCGAAATGCCCGAGAAGATTGTCATATCTGCCGCCAAGCAAAACCGCGTCGCCGTATTCTTCCACATAAGCGCTGAACACGACGCCCGTATAGTAGTCGTTCCGCTGCACCAGGCCGAGGTCGACGATCAGCCGGTTGCCAAGGCCAAACCCGGAAAGCGCCCTGTAAAGGCCGTGCAGATAGTCCAGTGTCCGGCGAAGTTTTCCGGCGCAGAGACCCGAGGCTTTTTCAAAGACTTCCTCGCCGCCGAAAAGGCGCGGAAGTTCCCGGAGGGCGCGGATTTCAGGGCAGTCCGGCCGACCGGCGAGGAGCCTGCCCAGCAGGGCGGTATTCTTCGCTTCGACTGCCTCCCGGACGTCTTCCCGAACTCCGCCGGTCTCCGGAAGACACCCGGCCAGCGTGCGAAAAATGCCCGCGTGGCCAAGCTCCAACCGGAAGCCTGGAACGCAGCCGGAAAGCGATTCCACAGCGAGCGCGATCGCCTCCAGGTCGGCGCGCAGTCCGCCCGCACCCAGCAGCTCCACCCCCATCTGGACGTTCTCGTTGCTGCGGCCGGAAAGCCTGCGATGGCTGCGGTAAATCGGCTGAATGTAATAGAGGCGGATCGGCCTCGGCTGATTTTGCAGGCGCGTCGCGGTCAGACGCGCAATGGAAAGCGTGTTGTCCGGCCGCATGACCATCAGCCGGCCCTGCCGGTCCGTCATCTTGAACATGACCTCCTGCGGGATACCGGAAAAATCGGGGTCGTACACGTCGTAAAACTCAAATCCGGGCGTGACGACCTCGTGGTAACAATGGGAAACGAAAACTTGGGAAAGCGTATCTTCGATTTTTCTGCGGAGGAGGCATTCTTCAAACAAATAGTCCCGCGTTCCCTCCGGCGTGATCCTGTTGTTTTTCTTCATTTCCGCTCTCCCGTCGGCCGTTTTGCTTTAGCGTGATACTATAATAGCATACTAAATTGTCCCTGTCAATCAGAAAAGCGACATCTGGCTGCTTTCCGGCAGGCCGCTCAGAACGCCTGCCTGCGCAAGGGTTTCGATGACCGATTTCGAGACCTTCGCCCGCGCCTGCAGGTCTTCCACGGAGAGATACTTCCCCTGCTTTTTCGCCGCGGCGATGCTCTTTGCGGCCGTTTCGCCAACCCCGCCCAGGGAGAGAAACGGCAGACGGATTTTTCCGTCCTCCACAAGAAATTTTCTGGCGTCGGAGCGGTACAAATCCACAGGAAGGATCCCGATCCCGCGGGCAAGCATCTCGTTCACGATCTGCAGGGTGGCATATTCAGATTCCTCTTTCGCGCTCGCTTCCTTCCCTTTCATGCTGATCTCATTCATCCTGCGCCGGACGGCCTCGCGCCCCTTCATCACGAGCGCGCCGTCGAAGTCTTCCCCGCGCACGGTGAAGTAGGCGGCGTAATATTCCACGGGACGGTGCACCTTGTACCAGCCGAGCCGCAGCGTGGAAATCATGTACGCCGCGGCGTGCGCCTTCGGGAACATGTACTTGATCTTCATGCAAGAGTCGAGATACCACTGCGGCACATCGTGGTCCTTCATGGCCTGGATGTAGTCCGGCGTCAGTTTTTTAGGCGCTTTGCCTTTCCGCACGATCTCCATGATCTTGAACGCCATCTTCGGTTCCAGGCGTTTTTGAAGAAGGTAGGTCATGATGCTGTCGCGCGTCCCGATCACTTCGGAAATCGTGCAGGTGCCGTTCTTGATCAGCTCCTGCGCGTTGCCGAGCCAGACGTCCGTACCGTGCGACAGGCCCGAGACCTGAAGCAGGTCGGAGAACGTTTTCGGCATGGAATCCATCAGCATCTGGCGCACGAAGCTGGTCCCGACTTCCGGCAGGGAAAACGTCCCCGTGGGGGAATCGATGTCCTCCGGCTTGACGCCCAACGCCTGCGTCGAGTGGAACAGGGACATCACCTGCGGGTCGCTCATGGAAACGTCCATCACGGGAATTCCGGTGTAATCCTCCAGGTAACGGTAGATCGTCGGTACATCGTGGCCGAGCTCATCCAGCTTGCAGATGGTGTCGTGGATGGAATGAAAGTCGAAATGCGTCGTGATGCTGTCCGAGCCCGCGTCGTTCGCCGGATGCTGTACAGGACAGAAGTCGAAAATATCCATTCCTTTCGGTACGACGACCATACCGCCCGGGTGCTGGCCCGTCGTGCGCTTTACCCCGGTGCAGCCGAGCGCAAGGCGCAGCTCCTCCGCGCGGTGCATGACGAGGCCACGCTCTTCGGCGTATTTTTTGACAAAGCCAAGCGCGGTCTTGTCCGCGACGGTGGAGATCGTGCCGGCCTTAAAGACGTTGTCCTTGCCGAAAAGCGTCTCCGTGTACCGATGGGCGCTGGACTGATATTCACCGGAAAAGTTCAGGTCGATATCCGGCGTCTTATCCCCGTCGAAGCCGAGGAACGTCTCGAACGGGATGTTGTGGCCGTCTCGGCTGTAATCAGCGCCGCAAACGGGGCATTTCTTCGGCGGCAGGTCGAAGCCGCTGCCGATGCTTCCGTCCGTGATGAACTCGCTGTGCCTGCACTTCGGGCAGACATAGTGCGGCGGAAGCGGATTGACTTCCGAGATGCCGGCCATGCTGGCGACGAACGACGAGCCGACCGAACCGCGCGAGCCGACCAGGTATCCGTGCTCCACCGAGTTCGCCACCAGTTTCTGCGCCGTCATGTAGAGGATGGAAAAACCGTGCTTCGTAATGGAGCCGAGCTCTCGGTCCAGGCGTTTCTTCACGATTTCCGGGAGCGGGTCGCCGTAAATCTCCTTTGCGCGGCGCCAGGTGATCGAGGTGAGCTGTTCCTCGGCGCCGGCGATAAACGGCGGAAAGGTTCCGTTCGGAACCGGACGGAGGTTTTCCACCATATCCGCGATGCGGTTCGGGTTTGTGACGACGACTTCATAGGCCTTATCCTTGCCGAGATAGGAAAATTCCCGCAGCATTTCGTCCGTCGTCCGGAAATACAGCGGCGCCTGCTCGTCCGTATCCTGATAGCCGAGGCCGGCCATCAGGATTTTGCGGTATGCGCCGTCCTTCGGATCCATAAAATGCACGTCGCAGGTAGCGGCGACGGGCTTGCCGAGCTTTTCGCCGAGGCGGACGATCGTGCGGTTGAACTCGCGGAGCTTTTCCTCGTCGGGAACCATCCCTTCGCGCACCATAAATCCGTTGTTGCCGACCGGCTGGATCTCAAGATAATCGTAAAAAGATGCGATTTCGCACAGCCTGCCCCAGGGCTGCCCCTCGAAAACCGCTTCGTAAAGCTCGCCCGCCTGGCACGCGCTGCCGATCAGGAGGCCCTCCCTGTACTTGATCAGTTCCGTTTTCGGCACGCGCGGATTGCGGTAAAAGTGGTTCAGATGGGAATAGGAAATCAGCCGGTATAGGTTTTTCAGTCCCACTTTGTTTTTCGCGAGGATGATCATATGGTGGGACTTCATCTTCTTCACGTCCCCGCCGGCCAGCGAAGTATTGATGTCCATGATCCGGGAAGCGCCGGTGTCCTCGGAAAGCCTGCGCAGGAGGCAGAGAAAGATCCTTCCCAGCGTGGCGGCGTCGTCGCACGCCCTGTGGTGGTGGAAATCCTCCAGCTTCAGGTATTTTGCAACCGTGTCCAGCTTGCAGTTTTTGATGCCTCTCAGCAGCGAGCGGCACATGGGAACGGTGTCGATATAGGTGTTGGTAAAATCCTTTCCGTGCCTCTTTGCAGCGGCGCGGAGAAAAGAGGTATCAAAATCGGCGTTGTGCGCAATCAGCACCGCGTTTTCCCCGCAAAAGCCCGAAAAAGTTTCCAGCGCTTCCTGTTCTTTCGGGGCGTCTTTCACCATTTCGTCGGTGATGCTTGTCAGATCCGTGATCTTCGCGGGAATCGGGCGCTCCGGGTTCACGAACGTGTCGAACGAATCCGCGATTTTCCCGTCCCGGATCCGCACGGCGCCGATTTCCGTGATGCGGTCGCCGACCGGACTGAGGCCCGTCGTTTCCACGTCGAACACGATGAATTCGTCCTGGAAGCCCTTTTCCGTTTTTCCTTTCACCGCCGGCACGAGGTCGTTGACGAAATACGCCTCCATGCCGTAGATCACCTTGATCGGCTTGCCCTTCGCCCCCATCTCGTCCGCAGCGTTCATCGCGTCCGGGAAAGCCTGCGCCACACCGTGATCGGTGACGGCGACGGCGCTGTGGCCCCACTCGGCTGCGCGCCTGATCAGGTCGCCCGCGGTGTTTACGCCGTCCATCGAAGACATGCTGGTGTGCATATGCAGCTCCACGCGTTTCTTCGCCGCCGTATCCGCCACCCTGATCTGTTCCACCGTCGCGATTCCGCGCGGGCGGATGACGATCTCATGGTCGTACTTGTCGTACTCCACGTCCCCGCGCACAAGGACGGACATTCCCTTCGCAAGCGTATCCAGCGCTCTGCACTGGCTTGCCATTTCAATGATCTTCAGCGTGATGGAGCCGGTGTAGTCCGTAATGTTGACCGAGTAGATCTTGCGCTGCTTATCGCGCGTTTCCCTCTGTTCAACGGAAAAGATCTCGCCCCATACAGTCACGCTGCCGATGTCCGGCGTGACTTTGGAGAGCGGGACCGGTTTCGTCTTGCCTATGCGGCCGTAAAGCTCCCTTGCGCTGTCCGGGATCATGCAGGGGAAAAGCGTTTCGCCTTCCCGAACGCTGATCGTCCGGGAAGAAGTGCCGGAGGACTCCGCGGAATCCGTGGCTTCCGCAACTTTCCGGGCTGTCTCCCGGCGGCGCTCCGTCTCCTCCATCTTTTCTTTCTTGGCGATATAGGCCCGGTCGGTCTCCTGCATCGCCAGCACGCCGTCGAACCGAACCGGCACGTCGATCCCGAACTCTTCCCGGATCAGCTGGGACAAGAGCCTGTCCACATGATGGGAAAGCAGCATCCCCCCGCCCCCGTGGCTGAGCACGACGACAAGCGTGCCGTCCTCCATGCGGGCAGCGGAGTCTTTCAGGGTCCCGTTGATGCTTGCCTCCCGGTGCTTCAGTTCCGCAACAAGGCTTGGGTAATAGTCGGTGGTAAAGCTGTTTTCCGGAAAAACGGGATGAATATCGGCTCGCTGCAGGCGTAAAAGCTCGCACCCGGAAATTCGCTGCTCCAGGCTGAAAATCGTCTGGTATCCGACGGGCGAGGCAAAACGGACCCGCACAGTCAGCGCACGCTTTGCGGAATCGATGCCGAGGGACTCAATCTCCCCGTTCGCAACATGGGGGGGCATACCCGCCATATCAATATATGTACCGAAAAAATCTCCGAAACGTTTCAATGAAGCTCTTCCTTCACAGATTTTCAATCTCCTGCATCAGACCGGAAAGCAGCTCGCTTTCCGGCACGCGGCGCACCACGACGCCCTTTCGGAAAATCAGGCCGCAGCCGTCGCCGCCGGCGATGCCCACATCGGCCTCGCGGGCCTCCCCGGGGCCGTTTACGGCGCATCCCATCACCGCCACGGTAATCGGTTTTCTGCAATCGGCAAGGCGCTTTTCGACTTTCGAGGCGAGCGAAATCAGATCGATTTTCGTTCTGCCGCAGGTCGGGCAGGAGATGATCTTTACACCGCCGCGCAGGCCGAGCGCCTTTAAAATATCGACCCCCGCCTGCACTTCCCGCAGCGGGTCCGCCGTCAGGGAAACGCGGATCGTGTCCCCGATGCCTTCCCGCAGGAGGGAACCGATCCCGATCGCGGAGCGGACGATGCCCGTTCGCTCCGTTCCCGCTTCGGTCACGCCCAAGTGCAGCGGATAGTCGCATTCCCTGGCCGCAATTTCATTTGCGCGGATGGTCGTCTCCACATCCGAGGATTTGATGGACAGCACAATATCCCGAAAGCCTGTCTTCTCCAGCAGGGAAGCGTGGTTCAGCGCGCTTTCCACGAGGGCGCACGGCGTGGGTCCGCCGTATTTTTCAAGAACCTTCTTCTCCACGGAACCGGAGTTCACGCCGATGCGGATCGGAAGACCGCGGCTGCGGCAGGCTTCGGCCACCGCCCGCACGCGGTCCTCGGAACCGATGTTTCCGGGATTGATGCGAATCGCATCCGCGCCGGCGGCAGCCGCGGCGATGGCAAGGCGGTAATCGAAATGGATGTC
>DHAI01000112.1:10158-12420 GCA_002397355.1 Ruminococcaceae bacterium UBA4958
GACGGCTCTTTTCACGGCGGAGATCAGGGCGACCGACTTTTCATCCGGAACGGCGGCGCGCAGAATCTCGCAGCCCGCATCCGCAAGCTTTTTCGCCTGCCCCACCGCTTCCGCCATCCGCTCGGCGGGGATGTTCAGCATGGACTGCACCGTGACCGGCGCGCCGCCGCCCACGGGCACGCCGCCGACCACGACTTTCCTGGACGCTCTCATCTAACCGCCCAGCCCCTTTCCCGTGATCAGCCGGAGAATGTCACTGTAGGAAACAATGACCATGAATCCCATCAAAAACACGAAGCCGACCGTCTCCACGGCGCCGACATATTTTTCGTTGATCGGCTTGCGGCGGATCGCTTCGATGATATAAAGGAAGAACTTTCCGCCGTCCAGCGCCGGAAACGGGATCATGTTGAGAACGCCGAGGTTTACCGTCACCATCGCCATAAGGATGATCACGTTGTTGAGCCCCGCCTGAAAGCTCTGCTGCAACCCGGCGGTCACAGCCTGGCCGACCGCGTCCGCCGCGCCGATCGGGCCGGCCATTTCGTTGAGGCTGTATTTTCCGGAAAGCATGCCGATCAGGCTGTACCAGACCTGACGCACGATAGACACCGTGTCCTGGCAAGATTTTGCGATCAACGTGCCGAAGTTTTTGGGAATGGCTTTTACATAGAAGTCGAGCGTCACATACCTCTTTCCATTGATCTCCCGCGAATTCAGCTTTACGTCGGGAAAGGAAAGCGTTTTTCCGTTCCGTTCCACAATAATATCCACGCTGGAGGGACTTGCCGTTGCAAGCGCGAACGTAAGATCCTTGTCGCCATGAATGCGGTATTGGTCGACGGAGACGAACGTGTCGCCAACCCGCAGCCCGGCGGTCTGAAACGCGGAATTATTGGAGAACGCGGCGATCGTCGTCGAAGTAAATTTCTCCTGTTGCCCCAGAAGAATCATCATCAGCACGATGCCTAAAATAATATTCATGACGGCGCCCATCACCACGATGATCATTCGCTTCCAAACCGGCTTCGCGCTGAACGAGCGCGGGTCCACGCTCGTTCCGTCCTCGCCCTCCATCGCGCAGAACCCCCCGATCGGGAGAAGGCGAAACGCGTACCTCGTCTCGCCTTTTTGAAAATGGAATAACGTGGGGCCCATGCCGATCGCGAATTCGTTGACGCGCACTCCGCAGAGCTTCGCTGTGAAAAAGTGGCCGAATTCATGGATGAAGATCATAAAGCCGAACAAAAGGACCGCAATCAGGATCAATAATACACGGATAATGACAATCACCTCTGCGAATCAATGAAATCAAGGACATACGCGCGCGCGTCCGCGTCGGCTGCCAGGATGTCTTCGACAGTGAGATTTCCCGATCCTCCGGACTGACGCCCGACCGCGTTGCATACCAGCTCGCCGATTTCCGGGAAGGAAATTTTCCCGTCGAGGAACAGCTTTACGGCGACTTCGTTCGCGCCGTTTGCCGCCGCGGGGGCAAGCCCGCCCTTCTCCATAGCGCGCCGGCACGCGGCAAGGCACCGGAACGTTTTTTCATCCGGCCGGCCGAACGTGATCTTTCCGTATTTCGCCAGGTCAAGCTCCGCTGCGGGCGAAGGGAAACGCTGCGGCCAGGTGACCGCGTACTGGATCGGAATCCTCATATCCGGAACGCCGAGCTGCGCGATCACGGAATTATCCTCGTACTGAACCATGGAGTGAATGACGCTTTCCCGCTGGACAAGCACGTCGATTTTGGAAACGGGGAAATCGAACAGCCAGGAGGCCTCCATGACCTCCATCCCCTTATTCATCATGGTCGCGGAATCCACCGTGACCTTCGGGCCCATGCTCCAGTTCGGATGGTGCAGCGCCTGCTCCGGCGTCACGGTTCCGAGACGCTCCGGAGTCCAGCCGAAAAAAGGCCCGCCGGAAGCCGTGAGGACGATCCGTTTCACAGCCTTCCTGTCCGGGCACCCCTGGAGGCACTGGAAAACCGCGGAATGCTCGCTGTCGACCGGGAGGATCCTGACACCCGCCTCCTTCGCTGCCTTCATGACGACGGCTCCGCCGGACACAAGCGTTTCCTTGTTCGCAAGGGCGATATCCTTCTTTGCGGCAATGGCCGCGAGCGTCGGCCGCAAGCCCGCGAGACCGACGACCGAATTGCACACGAGATCCGCTTGGGCGTAAGACGCAGCCTCGCAGAGGCCCTCCATCCCCGCGGAAACCCGGACCGGGAGGTCGGAAACCGCAAGGCGAAGC
>DHAI01000112.1:12683-16681 GCA_002397355.1 Ruminococcaceae bacterium UBA4958
GACCCTAAAATCGAAAGACATCTCTTCATTTATATTCCCCAATCATGCGATGGAATACACAATCCTTTAACGGACGATAGGAAGAAAACGGACCAGCAGATAGACGAACGGAGCTTCAAAGATCACGCTGTCGAAGCGGTCGAGGATCCCTCCGTGGCCCGGGATGATCTCACTGAAATCCTTGATGTGGCAGCTGCGCTTGATGAGGGAAAAGCTAAGGTCGCCGACGATGGAAAGGACCGTGCCGAATACGCCGATAATGAACAGCGACAGAAAGGAAACCTTTTCCGTGTTGCCATAATATTGTTGAAACAGGACGCCGGAAAGCATCATGGCGGCGAGGTTGAACACAAACGAGCCGACGACGCCCTCCTGTGTTTTCTTCGGGCTGATCTCCGGGCAAAGCCTGTGTTTCCCGAACAGGCGGCCTGCGAAAAATCCGCCGACGTCGGAGATCCATGCCGAAAAAATAGCGATGATCGAGTAAAACATCCCATGCTCGCCGCCGATGTCCCGCACATAGATAATCGTGCTGAGGGCGGTTGGGATAACGAGCGCCATGCTGTACACGACGCCGACTTCACAAAACGTAAGGTCGGCGTGGTAACAGATCAGGCCGACAAAAATGACGACCGTATACAGAAAATAAGCGACTTCCCGTCCAGCGCCGGCGCCAAGGAACGGAAAGATCGCCGCGAAAGCAAGGCTCGGGATCATCAGCATATAATTGCGGGTGAAATGCAAAGCGGAAACGATCTCATAAACGCCCAAAAACGAAACGAGGGCAATGGCGATATTCAGCGCGGGCCGGAACGTTCGATTAAAGATGACGATTGCCGCGATCAGGGCGACGAGAGAAATTGAGGAAGTAACTCTTTCTTTCAATCAAATCCCTCCAAACCGCCGATCGCGCGCCGCGTAAAGATCGAACGCACGCTCAAGTTCCTTAGGCGTGAAATCGGGCCACAGGACATCCATGACGAGATACTCCGTATAGGCGGACTGCCAGAGCATAAAATTGGATACCCTCTGCTCCCCGCTCGGCCGGATAATCAGGTCCGGGTCCGGCTGGCCGGCCGTATACAAATGCCTGGAAATCGACGCCTCGTCGATCTGCTCCGGGCGAAGGCTTCCGTCCCGGACTTCCTCGGCCAGCATGCGGACGGCGCGCACAATCTCCGCACGTCCCCCGTAATTCAGCGCGATGTTCAGCACCATGCCGGTCCGGTCCGCCGAGACGTTTTGGATCTCCTCGATAAGATCCTGCAGCTGCGGGTCGAATACGGACGTGTCCCCCATGAATCGGACTTTTATGTTCCGATCCAGAAAATGATCCAACGCATCCCGCAGATACAGCTTGAACAGTCCGATCAGCGAAAGGACCTCGTCGTGCGGTCGCTTCCAGTTTTCGGTGGAAAAAGCATAGACGGTGAGATACTTCAGGCCGATCCCACCGCAGTAAAGAACGATTTGCTTAAAGACTTTGGCTCCGGCGGCATGCCCGGCCGAACGGGGAAGGCCGCGCTTCCGCGCCCAGCGGCCGTTCCCGTCCATGATAATGCCAAGATGCTGCGGCAAAACCCTTTCGGCCATTTTTTAAATCTCCATGATTTCCTTTTTCTTTGTCTCGTAGGCCTTGTCAATTTCCTTGCAGTATTTGTCCGTCAGATCCTGCGCCGTTTTTTCTGCCTGCCTCAGATCGTCTTCGGTGATCTCCCCGTCCTTCTTCTGCGCCTTCAGCCTTTCAATGGCGTCGCGGCGGATCGCGCGCAAAGCGATGCGGTTTTCTTCGGCCATTTTGCTGATGTCCTTGTCGAGGTCGCGGCGGCGCTCTTCGGAAAGCGGCGGAAACGCAAGGCGGATCACTTTGCCGTCGCTTTGGGGATTGATGCCGAGGTCGGATTTCTCAATGGCGCGCTGAATCGCCTTGCAGACGGACATGTCCCACGGCTGGATGGTAAGCATGCGCGCTTCGCTCACGGAAACGGCGGCAATCTGGTTGATCGGCGTCGGAGCCCCGTAGTAATCCACGCGGATGCGGTCCAGCACGGCCGGGTTCGCCCGGCCCGCGCGAACGGCCGCATATCCCGCATCGAGAACAGCCAGCGTCTTTTTCATCCTGTTTTCCGCGTCGCTCAGTATGTCTTTCATTCCAATTCCTCCTTAACAAGGGTCCCGATACGCTGCCCGCACACAGCCCGCTTGATGTTCTCCGGGTCCTGGATGCTGAACACGCAGATCGGGATCCGATTATCCATGCAAAGGGACGTTGCCGTGCTGTCCATCACCTGCAGCCCTTGGTTAAGCACGTCGAGATATGTGATCGTGTCGTATTTCCTGGCGTTGGGATTTTTTTTCGGATCGCTGTCGTAAACGCCGTCCACCATCGTGGCTTTCAGGATAATGTCCGCTTCGATTTCCGCCGCGCGAAGGGCCGCCGCCGTATCCGTTGAGAAAAAGGGATTTCCTGTGCCGCAGCCGAACACGACGACTCGTCCCTTTTCCAGGTGGCGCACCGCCCTGTTGCGGATATACGGCTCAGCGATCTGGCGCATCTCGATGGCCGTCTGGACGCGCACCGTGACGCCGAGCTGCTCCAGGGCGTCGGCGACGCCGAGGGCGTTCATGGTAGTCGCGAGCATCCCCATATGGTCCGCGCGCGTGCGGTCCATGTTACCGCTGGAACGGCCTCGCCAGAAGTTCCCGCCTCCGACCACGATGGCGATTTCCACTCCCATGCCGACGCAATCCTTAATCGGTTTGCAGATGCGCAGGACGGTATCGAAATTGATGCCGTGTCCTTCCTCTCCGGCAAGGCTTTCGCCGCTCAATTTCAGTAAAACGCGCTTATATTTCGGCTGCAAATTTAACACTCCCGTTCGATTTCTTTCATTTTACAATAAGTCACCTGCGAAGTAAAGCGTTTCGCTTTCAAAACAAAACCAAAACGTATTGTTTACAATGGCGCAACATTTTTTTGAGGAAGCGGAAAAGAGCCGGCGAAAAACGCCCGTGCAGCAAAACAGCCGCCAAGCTGCAATTTCCCGGCGGCCGAAAAGACTCTATTATTGTTTTTTGCTTTTTATGATGCGGCTGAGCTCGTCCATGAAGGTATTGATATCTTTAAACTGCCTGTAGACGGAGGCGAAGCGGACATACGCGACCTCGTCGACGCCTTTCAGTTTATCCATGGCATACTGCCCAATCAGGCTGGACGGAACTTCCCGGTCCAGCGAATTCTGTAGCATATTCTCGATTTCATCCACGATTTTTTCAAGCGTTTCAATGGACACCGGCCGTTTTTCGCAAGCGCGCAAAAGGCCGTTCAGGAGTTTGTTGCGGTCGAACACTTCCCGTGACTTATCCTTTTTGATCACGATGATCGGCACCGTCTCAATCACTTCATAAGTTGTGAAACGTTTTCCGCATTTCAGGCACTCCCTGCGCCTGCGGATACGCTCGCCTTCATCAGTCGGACGGGAATCGATTACTTTGCTTTCGGCATACCCGCAGTATGGGCATTTCATTCGCCTCATCTCCTCTGGAAGTTTTTGAACAATTATACCATTATTTTATTATGCCATCAAGGGCAAACTGTCGCGTTTAAAGATTCAGAAGACCGTCGACGGTTTTTTGGGCCAGATACAGCTCCGCAAGCTTTCCAAAACTTTTCCGGTAAACTTCGATCGTCAGGTTTCCGTCATACCCGTACCTCTTCAGAATACCGATCAGTTTTCCGTAGTCCATCGTGCCGAAGCCGGGCAACTTGCAGTCGGAGGAAGCGTCATTGTCGTTCAGGTGAACCTGGCAGATCTTTTCGCCCATCGCCCCGCAAAGCTCGCAGGGGTCTTCCCCGCTGCGCACCGCCTGTTTCACATCAAGGACAAACGCGCACTCTTCCCCGCAGGCACGCTTCATCTTCCGCACGAACGCCGGGCTGTGGCTGCAGAACAGGTTTACGTTCTCCTGCGCGACCGTTACGCCGAATTGCCTTCCCA
>DHAI01000112.1:16866-18550 GCA_002397355.1 Ruminococcaceae bacterium UBA4958
CTTATCGCTGCGCCTGCCGTGGAGGACGAGCACCTGCGCGCCGAGGACGCAGCACGCGTTCAGGTAGTTTTTATAAAAATCCAGGCTGTCGTCAAAGCGTCGGCGGTATTCCGAAAAAAGGAGAAAATTTTCGTACCCGGAAGTAAAGGGATGGACCGAGCGGATGGAGCTCCCGCTTTCGTCCGCGGTTTTTTTCAGCTTTTTCAGATAGCTTTCCCGAAGCTCGCTGCAGGTATTGATGAAAACTTCAAAATTCCGGAAATTCATGGAAACAAGAGTGGAGAACGAATCTTCCAGCGGCATTGGATAAAGACAGGCCGTCGAGATCCCTGTTCGCATCGAATCACCTCCCGAGTATCGTTAGTATTATATTCCCGCACCTTGCAATTGTCCAGCTTGACCGGCAGCCGGTTCCATAATCTGCCGGTCTTTTTCGGATTAAACGGACAAAGGCTGGAAAAAATAAAAGCATCTGCTTTTAGATACGGAGGGAAAATAATATGAAGAAAAACAGCGACCGTTCAAAGCTTCTGAACGAGTTGTTCAATATTTCAAAGATCGGGATGGAGGCTTCGGAAATCATCCTGCCCCGCACTCAGGGAAAAGAACTGCGCGAGCAGATCAGGAAACAGGACGAGGGCTACATCAACCGCATGGAAAAGGCCAGAGCGTTGATGAAAGCCGAAGGCGCGCAGCCGACGGGTGTCCGGAACGGTTTCCAGCGGATGCTGCGCAACGCCATCCGGATGAACACCTTTCTGCAGCACGATCCGCAGCATATCGCCGAACTGATGGTGCGCGGCACCGGCATGGGCATCGTCAAGATAAAAGAAGCCATGAATCACACACCGGACTGCGATGTGAAAACGCGCAAGTATGCGGAGGACTGCCTGCGCGCCGACGAGCTGAACGTCGACCGCCTGAAGCGCTTCCTGTAAAGGCAGAACGCTTGATTTCACCGGCCGGTTCCGGTATAATAGCAAAGGTGTTTTCCGCGGGGCGGAAAGCCGCTCCGCATCCTACATAAGATTAGGGGTAAGCGCGACATGTCTCTGCTGAACGCAGGCGGTATAGATAAATCCTACGGAACGGAATCCGTTCTCGAAAACATATCCTTCGAGGTGCGCGAAAACGACCGGATCGGCCTGGTCGGCAGCAACGGCTCCGGAAAAACGACGCTGTTCCGGATTCTGACCGGAGACCTTGCCGCAGACGGCGGCGAGGTCAGCCGCGCAAACCGCACCGTTCTCGGATACATGGAGCAGCATGTCTGCCGCAATTTGGAACGCCGCGCCTACGACGAGGTTCTCTCCGTTTTTCGCCCTCTTCTGGACATGGAAAGCGAGCTGGAGCAGATCCTGCGGGACCTGCAGGCGAAGCCGGACCACGCGGGCGCGCTGATTGAACGCCAGACGTTTCTCACCGACCGGTACCACGCGGACGGAGGGCTGACCTTTCGAAGCCGGACGCGTTCGGCTATGATGGGGCTCGGCTTTTCAGAAGAGCAGCTCGCGACGCCCGTTGGAAAGCTGAGCGGCGGACAGCGCGCCAAGCTTCAGCTTGCAAAACTGCTGCTCGGCGGCGCAAATCTGCTGCTGCTGGACGAGCCGACAAACCATCTGGATATTTCCGCCGTGGAATGGCTTGAGGATTTCCTGCGTTCCTTCAGCGGGGCGTACATCGT
>DHAI01000112.1:18738-23814 GCA_002397355.1 Ruminococcaceae bacterium UBA4958
GCTGAAGACGTTCCCGGGCAATTACTCCGCTTATCTGGACCAGCGCGAGATCCTCGACCTTTCGGAGAAGAGAAAATATGAGCAGGCGCAAAAGAAAATCCATCATCTGGACACGATCATCGAGCAGCAGCGCCGGTGGAATCAGGAACGCAATTACGTGACCATCGGCAGCAAGGAAAAGGCGAAAGAGAAGCTCGAGAGCATGCTGCAGGCCCCGGAAGCGCGCGAAAAGGCAATGCATTTCCGATTCGGCATCAGCCAGCGCGGTGGCAACGATGTCCTCGCCGTCAAGAATCTCGCCCTCGAATTCGACGGGAATTCGATTTTCCGGAACGTCGACATGGAAATCCATCGGCAGGAGCGCGTGTTTCTGCTCGGGCCGAACGGCTGCGGCAAGACCTCCCTGCTGAAAACGCTCCTCGGCGTCAATCGGGCGGCGGAAGGCGCTTTCCGCTTCGGCGCGGGCATCGACGTCGGATATTACGACCAGCTGCAGACGGGTCTGAGGAACGACAAGACCGTGATCGACGAAATCTGGGACTACTACCCGAAGATGACGCAGACCGAGGTGCGTTCCGCACTCGCCGTTTTTCTGTTCCAGGGGGACGATGTTTTCAAGCCCGTTTCCGCGCTGAGCGGCGGCGAACGGGCGAGAATCCTTCTCCTGCGGCTGATGCTCAGCCGGCACAACTTTCTCCTGCTGGACGAACCGACGAACCATCTTGATATCCCATCCTGCGAGGCGCTGGAAAATGCGCTGAACGGCTATGAAGGAACCCTGCTGGTCGTTTCGCACGACCGCTATCTCATCAACCGGCTGGCGGACAAGATCTACTTTCTTTCCGGAGAGGGCGCCGCCTGCTATCCCGGCAATTACGACAGCTACCTTGAAACGGTAAAAAGCAGGCAGTACCCCGAAGCGAAAGCGAAAGTCGCCGAAAAAAACGAATACCGGCTGAGGAAAGAACAGGAAGCCGCAGTACGGAAAGAAAAAGCGGAGCTTCGCCGACTGGAAAACAGCCTTGCGGAAGCAGACGCGGAAACCGCTCGGCTGAAAAAGCAGCTGAATCAGCCGGACGTCGCCTGCGACTATGAAAAGGCGCTGGAGCTGACCGGCCGCCTGGACGGCTTGAAATCAGAGAGCGATACCCTTTTTCAGCGCTGGAGCGTCCTTGCGCAAAAGTACGAAAATCAATGAAAAAGCCCGGCCATTCGGCCGGGCTGCCCTCAGTTTTTCTTTGAAACCGGGTTGTTTTGGAACTGCCGAACCTGGGAGATAAACTCACGGAACGATTCCTTGTCCACCGCCTGATCATCCACGGCGAGACGCAACGGCTTAGATAGATCGAGGCTGAAAATCCCCATGATTGACTTCGCATCGATCTTATACTTATCCGTTACCAGATTGACCGGAAAATTGCATTGGTTTGTAAGCGTTACAAATTTTTTGACCGCTTCTATGCTGGACAAAAAAATATCAGACGTGTACATCGTATGAATTCCCTCCGTGTCAGTATTCCAAATAATATGTCAACTTAACAAAGAATATCGTTTTTTGAGCGGTTCGTCAATGTATAACATCACTATAGTTTTTCGTCTTTTAACAACTAAAATATTGATTTTTTATGAAAGGTGAACAAATGAAAGCTTCCGTTTTGACGCTTGGCTGCAAAGTCAATCAATACGAATCCCAGGCGATGATGAACAGCCTGGCCGAAGCCGGATACGAGATCAGCAGCGCACCGGCGGACTGCGACGTGGTCGTCGTGAATTCCTGCACGGTCACCGCGATGAGCGACCGGAAAACCAGGCAGATAATTCGGCGGGCGCGCCGGGAAAGCCCCGGTGCCGTCATCGTGCTGACCGGCTGCATGTCCCAGGCGTTTCCGGACGCTGCGAAACAGCTTGCGGAAGCCGACGTAATTCTTGGAAACTCCAACCGTTCTTCCCTTTTGCCGGATATTCAGAAATTTCTCGCAACGCGAAATCGCGTTTTTGACGTCATTCCTCACCATCATTCCTTCGAACCCCTTTCCGTCGGGCAGTACCGGGAGAGAACACGCGCATTTTTAAAAATCGAGGACGGCTGCAACCGCTTCTGCTCTTACTGCATCATTCCTTACGCCCGGGGCCGCGTCCGATCGAAACCGCTCGACGATTTGAAACAAGAGCTTTCCAGCCTTGCCGCGCACGGCTACCGCGAAGTCGTCCTCACCGGGATCAACCTCTCGGCTTACGGCCAGGAAAGCGGCCTTACGCTCTGCGACGCCGTGGACGCTGCCTGCGCGCAGGAAGGGGTTGAGCGTGTCCGTCTTGGCTCGCTGGAACCGGAACGGCTCGACGCGCCCGTCATCGCCCGACTGAAACGGCAGGAAAAGCTCTGCCCCCAGTTCCATCTTTCCCTGCAGAGCGGCTGCGACGCCACGCTCCGGCGCATGAACCGCCATTATACTGCGGAGGAATACAGGACGATCGTAAAAAACCTTCGGGAGGCTTTTCCCAACGCCGCCGTCACAACGGACATTATGGTCGGTTTTCCCGGTGAGACGGAAGAAGAATTTGCCGAATCCCTTGCTTTTGAAAGGGAAATCGGCTTTGCAAAGGTTCATGTTTTCATCTACTCGCGCCGGTCCGGCACCGCGGCGGCTGCCGCGCCGCGCCAAGTGCCGCCCGCCGTAAGCGAAGCGCGCAGCAAAAGGATGATAGCCGCGGCGCAGGAAACCAGGATGGCCTTTTTCCGCAGGCAGGTCGGTTGGACCGAATCGGTCCTGTTTGAACGCACCTGCGGGAAAAGCGTTTATGAAGGCTACACGCGGAATTATACGCCTGTCCATTTATTCAGCGAAGCCGATCTGCACGGAAAAATTCTTCCCGTTCAGATTTCCGAAGCGCGCGCCGGCTTCTGCGTCGGCCTTCCCGCCGCCGATTCAATTTAGAAGTTTGATCACGTTTTGGATTTCCTGCTTCGTCTGATCTCCCGTCAGATATTCACAGGAATAGAACATGAAGCCGTCGCACTTTCTCACCCGGCCATATTTTACCTGGCTTGCCAGGATCTCGGAGGAGCTTTTCCAGGTTCCGCTGTCGGCGTCCGAACCGGCTTTGTACGCGGCAAGGCCGTAGTAAAGCTTGACCTGTTTGTTTTTCACGATGCCGGCCCATTCGTCAGCCGCCTGGTCAAACGGCAGGGTTGGGTTCTGGAAATTGTAGTAAAGCTGCGGGCAGATGTAGTCGAGGTACCCTTGCGCGGAACACCAGGCGGAAATGTCCGCCCCCATGTTCTCGTCATTCTGGACATTCCCCTGCGGCGCGATGCCGAACGGAAGATCTTTTTTTACCGCTTTAATCTCGCGGTAAACAAGGGAAACCATCGCATTGACATTCGCTCTGCGCCAGTCGAGAAGCGAGAGGGGCGTGCCGGTTTTCTTGGCTTCCGCGCAATAGGCCGCATAGGCTTTCTGGTCGAAGGACGCCTCCTGCGTGGGGTAGAAGTAGTCGTCGAACTGGACGCCGTCCACGTCGTAATTTTTGGCGATCTCCGCCACGCCGTCGGCGATGAGCTTGCGCACTTCCGGATAAGCGGGGTTATAGAAAATCCCGTTATTGATGTCGGAGACATAGTCCGCTTTTGCTGGATCGTTCCGGAATCTGTAGTACGCGTTTTCCGCCGCAAGGACGGACGGCGTTCCTGACGCCTGAATGCGGAACGGATTCACCCACGCGTGGATTTTCAGTCCCGCCTTGTGGCACGCCGCAACCATGTCGCGCAGCGGATCGTAACCGGGGTTGTTTCCCTGCACTCCTCCGACGATATGGCTCCACGGAAAATAGGAGGATTGATACAGCGCGTCGCCAAACGGCCGCACCTGAACCACGAGCGTATTCATCCCGCAGTCTTTCGCCGTCTTGACGATCGCGTCGAACTTTTCCTGAAACGCTTTTTCGCTCTTGTCTTTCTCGCCGCTCATATTCAGGCTCATATAGGGTACCCACACGGCGCGCATCTCCCCCGCTTTTGCGGAAACGACCTGCGCAGAGCCCGCGGACGGCGACGACGTGGAACCCGCCGCCGAGGAAAGCGCGACGGCGCTTTCCGGGGCCGAAGCGGAAGTCTGCGCTCCGGGCGCCGGCGATACCGTCCGTTCGGACGCGTCCCGGCTGAGATTGACGGTCATGGTAATGGCCACCACCGCTGCAAGGACGCCGCAGCAGGCGAGGATAATGTGTCGGTGAAAGATACGGATCACCATTTGCTTTCTACCTTTCTCTGACTTGGTCGACGAAACGTTTTCAATTCTTTCGGGAGGGATGCATGATGTTCTTTTTCTTTGCGGTGACAAGCGACTCAAGGAACCTCGGCGGACGCTTCTGCCGCCGGTTTCCTTGCTGCGGCGCAACGGGCGCAATCGCAAGCGTGACCTGCGTCAGTCAAAAATTCATTTTCTTCTTTCTTCCGTTGTTTCGCTTCGGCAAACATTACTTTGTCACCTGCCCAAACTGCGGCGCGGTCTTTGAGATCGCCCGGGAAGAGGGGAAAAGGCTGGAGAAAGATCCCCGCGCCGAAATCGATCCCAACGCCATGCGCCGCACCGGGGGACAAGCGGCGCGTTTCTGCCCCGGCTGCGGCGCGCGGGTTGAGGCCGGCATGCGCTACTGCCCATACTGCGGAAGGAAACTGTAAACCATGCCTGTACCACATATCTATGCCGTTTGGTACCTCATCATGATCAATCTTGTCTCGGCGGCCGCAACAATTTCGGACAAGCGCCGGGCGAGAAAACGCATGCGGCGCGTGTCGGAAAATACGCTCCTGCTGCTGGCGGCGCTCGGCGGATCCCCCGCGATGCTGCTGACGATGCTGCTCATCCGCCACAAGACGAGGCACTTGAAATTCATGCTCGGCATCCCGGTTATCATGCTCCTGCAGGCGGCCGCACTTTGGTTTGCCGTCGTCCGCAAACCGTGATTTTGGTCCGAACCGTTCCCGGGCGCTCCGGAACGCTTTGCCGGAACTACCGTGAAAAGGCGGCGCAGCCACTTGGAATGGCTGCGCCGCCTTTTGCAGGATATGAGAAT
>DHAI01000112.1:24013-34380 GCA_002397355.1 Ruminococcaceae bacterium UBA4958
CTCTCGTTGGATTTTGCCGCCGCGAGCATCTGCTCTTTCGGGCAATCGAACGGCACTGACAGGCGGGCACGGACTTTTCCGTTGACCTGCACCGCGATCTCAACGGTCGAATCGACACATTTGGCCGCGTCGTAAACCGGCCACCGCTGCTGGCAGGCCATGCCCTCCCCCAGCTTCTGCGCATTCCAGACTTCTTCGCAGACATGCGGTGCGAACAGATTGAGCAGAAGAGTGAAGGTCCGCAGTTCGCCGCGGGTGATGCTGCCCGCCGCGGAAATATCGTTCATCAGGGACATCAGCGCCGCGATGGCCGTGTTGAACTTGAGGTTCTCCACATCCTCGCCGACCTTTTTGATCGCCTTGTTGAACGGAGTTTCCATCTCCCCGCGGATGACGTCTCCGTCGCGAAGAATGTCCTGCAGGCCCCAATAACGCTCCAGAAAGCGCCGGCATCCCCGGATGCCGTTTGTGCTCCACGGAGCCGCCTTTTCGAAATCGCCGATGAACATCTCATACAGACGGAGCGTATCGGCGCCGTATTCGTTCACGATGTCGTCCGGATTAACCACATTGCCGCGCGACTTGCTCATTTTCTCGCCGTTTTCACCGAGGATCATACCGTGGCTCGTGCGTTTGGCGTAGGGCTCCGGCGTGGGAACTTCGCCGATGTCGTACAGGAATTTATGCCAGAAACGGCTGTAAAGCAGATGAAGCGTGGTATGCTCCATGCCGCCGTTGTACCAGTCCACCGGCAGCCAGTATTTCATGGCTTCTTTTCCGGCAAAGCGCTCGCCGTTGTGCGGATCCGTGTAGCGCAGAAAATACCACGAAGAACCCGCCCACTGCGGCATGGTGTCCGTTTCCCTCTTGGCGGGGCCGCCGCAATGCGGGCAGGTGGTGTTTACCCAGTCCGTCATGTGGGCGAGCGGGGACTCGCCGTTGTCCGTCGGTTCATAGGATTTCACGTTCGGCAGGCGGAGCGGAAGCTCGCTCTCCGGAACGGCGACATAGCCGCATTTCGGGCAGATCACGATCGGGATCGGCTCGCCCCAATAGCGCTGGCGCGAGAAAACCCAGTCGCGAAGCTTGAAGTTGACTTTCGGGCGGCCGACGCCCTTCTCCTCCAGATATCCGATGATCTTCTTTTTTGCGTCTTCAACGGAAAGCCCGTCCAGGATCCCGGAATTTACCATAACGCCCGTCGCGCAGTCGGTGTATGCTTCTTTTTGTACGTCCCCGCCTTCGACGACTTCGACGATCGGCAGACCGAATTTTTTCGCGAAGTCCCAGTCGCGGGTGTCGTGGGCAGGAACGGCCATGATCGCTCCGGTCCCGTAGGACATGAGGACGTAGTCGGAAAGGAAAATCGGAATTTCTTTTCCGGTAACCGGATTGATCCCGTCGACTCCTTCCAGGCGTACACCCGTCTTTTCCTTGGCAAGCTCGGTGCGCTCGAAATCTGACTTTTTCGCCGCTTCCGCCCGGTACGCGCGGACTTCATCCTTATTTCTGATTTTTTCCGCCCACTTTTTCAGACAGGGATGCTCCGGGGAAAGCACCATATAGGTCGCGCCGTACAGTGTGTCGGGACGCGTGGTGTAAACGGTCAGCTTGTCCCCCGCCGTAGTGCCGAAGTCCACCTCGGCGCCGGTGGAACGGCCGATCCAGTTTTTCTGCTGCACCTTGACGCGCTCCGGATAATCCACAAGATCCAGGTCGTCGATCAGACGCTGCGCGTAGTCCGTAATCTTCAACATCCATTGCGATTTTACCCTGCGCACGACCTGGCTGCCGCAGCGCTCGCAGACACCGTTGACGACCTCTTCGTTCGCAAGCACGCACTTGCAGGAAGTACACCAGTTGACGGCCATTTCCTTCTTGTACGCGAGCCCGTGCTTGAAAAGCTGCAGAAAGATCCACTGCGTCCATTTGTAATAATCCGGGTCCGTCGTGTTGATCTCGCGCGACCAGTCGAAAGACAGACCGATGGATTGAAGCTGTTGCTTGAAGCGCGCCACATTCTGCTTCGTCACGATGGAAGGGTGCACATGGTTTTTAATCGCGTAGTTTTCGCTCGGCAGGCCGAACGCATCCCAACCGATCGGGTACAGCACGTTGTAACCCTGCATCCGGCGTTTGCGCGCGATGATGTCCATGGCCGTGTAGGAACGCGGATGCCCTACGTGGAGCCCCTGCCCGGAGGGGTATGGGAACTCGATCAGCGCGTAGTATTTCGGCTTGGAGGAGTCGTTGGAGGCATGAAAAACGCCGGACTGCTCCCACCGCTTCTGCCATTTCTTTTCAATCGCTTTCGGATCGTATGTCGTCATATTCTGTTCGCTCCTATTTTGGGAATCTGAATCGGCGCGCCGGAAAACCGGCGAAATCATTTCGGGACATCGGAAAGGCCGACGTTCTTTCCGTCGCTCCACAGGCGGTCCAGGTCGTAGTAGGCGCGCGCATCCGCCGTGAACATGTGGACGACCACGCTGCCGTAGTCCAGCAGGACCCAGGTGTTCGAGCGGTAGCCCTCCTTATGGATCGGCTGCGTGCCGAGCCGGCCGAGCTTAAACTCCACTTCGTCCGCCAACGCCCTCACATGGGTGCTGCTTGTGCCTGTGGCAATGACAAAGTAATCGGCTAAAACGGAAATATCCGCTATTCTGATCACTTTCAGGTCGGCGGCCTTCTTTTCGTCCAGAATCCGTGCGGCCTGTTCGGCAAGTTCCAGCGACGTCATTCGCAACTACCTTCCTCTAATCTTTAATTTTGTTTTTTTCGCACAGGAGGGCCGTCTGGTTATAGGCGGCGATCATGTCCGGATGGATCGGCTTCCTGCCCTGGGCAAGCTCCGAGATGGTGAAGGAAAATCCCTCCATCATCGCGTCCTCCAGGCTGACGCGGACGGCACGGCGCAGGTTTTCCACGCCGGGATAGTCGCGGTCGGCGGAAACGAAGTCCGCGATAAAAAGGATTTTGTCCAGCAGCGTCATGTCTTGCCGCCCGGTGGTATGGTAGCGCACCGCGGAAAGGATCTCCGGATCGCTGATCTTGAGTTCGTTTTTCAGATAGGCCTCTCCGAGCATCGCATGCCAGAGCTTCGGCGCGGCCCGCTCCACATCCGTCAGCCGGATTCCATAGAGCTCCATGCGGGCAAGCTGCTCTTGCTGCGGGAGGTCTTTCATGATGTCGTGCAGGATGCCGGCGATCTCCGCTTTCCGGGAATCCGCGCCGTATTGCAGGGCCAGTTCTTTCGCAGCCTTCGCCACACAAATGGAATGGTGGTAGCGCTTTTCGCTCAGAAGAGGGCGGATGATTCCCGCGTATTTTTCATATGCCATTTCCCATTTCCTCCAGATACAGTTTCTTTTCCCGGATATAGCGCTCCACCGGCGCGGGCACAAGGTCGGAAATGCTTTTTCCCTTGCGCACTGCCTCGCGGACCATGGTGGAGGAAACCGGAAGATAATGGAAATCCGCAAGGTACGTTTTCGCGCCCAGCTTTTGCAGCTTCGCCGCGCACCGCCGCAGCGCGTCGCGTCCGCCCCGGCTGCGCGGC
The DNA here is from genome assembly GCA_002397355.1 of Ruminococcaceae bacterium UBA4958. Lineage (GTDB taxonomy): Bacteria > Bacillota > Clostridia > Oscillospirales > Acutalibacteraceae > Thermocaproicibacter. The sequence continues at coordinate 27,573 of DHAI01000112.1, forward strand.
GAGGCGCAGACGGTAGCCAGCGAAAAAATCGTCTGCGGTTCTTTCCAATCCGCCAGGGTGACGAACATATCCTCTCCGGTAATCAGGAAGAGTTCGGAATCCGGACACAGCTTTTTCAGTTCCCGAAGGGTGACGGCCGTGTAGCTTGGCCCTCCGCGCCGGATTTCCATGTCGCTCACCTCAAAGCCTTCGCGCCCGCAGGCCGCGCGGCACATCGCGAGGCGGTCCGCGGCGGGGGCGAGGTCCGGCGCCGCCTTGTGCGGCGGGGAATTCGTGGGGATCACAAGCAGGCGGTCGATATGCAGAGCCTTTGCGAAGCTCTTCGCCAAATGGATGTGACCGTTGTGAATCGGATTGAAGGTTCCTCCGAAAACGGCGATTCTTTCCATGGCTTCTCACCCGCCCACGGACGTCGATTTTATTTTATTACTTTTTTCACTTTTTGGGAAGAACAATTTTCGGCTCCTTTTCGTTCCTGCGATACAAAACGAACCGCGATCCGATCACCTGCACCGTGTCCGCACCCGTTCCCCCGGCGATGCGGTCGGCGGCTTCGCGCGGCGTAACGGGCGACGTTTCAAGCACGCTGCCCTTGATCAACTCGCGCGCCGCCAGGGCGTCGTCGGCCTGTTTGAGGATATTGGCGTCGATCCCGCCCTTGCCGACGATCAGGATGGAATCCAGGCCGTTCGCCAGGGAACGCAGGTAGGCGCGCTGTTTGCCGTTCAACATGATAAGACTCCCCCATACCGCTTTATTTTTTCCGCAAAGGCGCGAAGCGCCCTGCCCCGATGGCTGATTTTGTCTTTTTCCTCCCCGGTCAGTTCGGCGAACGTCTTCCCCCCGCCGACAAGAAAGAGGGGATCATAGCCGAACCCCCCGCCGCCGCGCGGCGCGAAAGCGATGGAACCCGCGCATTCCGCCTGCGCCGTGACGGTGTCGCCGTTCGGAAAGACACAGCAGATGGCGCAGACGAATTTCGCCGCGCGCCTTCCGGCGGGAACATCCTGCATCGCGCACAGGAGCTTGGCGTTGCGTTCCACGCTGGTCGCGCCCTCTCCGGCGTAACGGGCGGAGAAAATGCCCGGCGCGCCGTTCAGCGCGTCCACCGCGAGGCCGGAGTCGTCTGCGACGGCCGGTTTCCCCGTTTCGCGGCAGGCGGAGGACGCTTTCAGAAAAGCGTTTTCCGCGAAAGTTTCCCCCGTTTCCTCCACCTCGGGCAAGCTGGCGGAACAGACGCTGATTCCAAGGGGCCTGAGGATCCGCCCGAATTCTTTGATTTTATTGGGATTGTGCGTGCCGATTACGAATTCCATCCGTTTCACCCTCCGTTTGCGGGGAAAAGCGCTTCCGCAAAAGCGTCGGCGTCGAACGGCTGCAGGTCGTCCAGCTGCTCGCCGACGCCGATAAACTTAACGGGCAGACCGAGCTCCTCGCGAATCGCCAGGACAACGCCGCCGTGCGAGGTTCCGTCCAGCTTCGTCAGAACGATGCCGGTAATATCCGCCGCGGCCTTGAACTCCCGCGCCTGGCTGATCGCGTTCTGCCCCGTGGCGGCGTCCAGCACCAGAAGGACCTCGCGGTCGGCCTGCGGCGCTTCCCTTTCCACCACGCGGTTGATTTTTGCCAGCTCCTCCATCAGGTTCTTTTTGTTGTGCATGCGGCCGGCCGTGTCGCAGATGACTACGTCGGCGCCGCGGGACTTGGCTGCCGCGATGGCGTCGAACGCCACGGCGGCAGGGTCGCTGCCCTGCGGCTGACTGACGATCTCCGCGCCGGCGCGCTTCGCCCAGATGTCAAGCTGCTCCACGGCCGCCGCACGGAACGTGTCCGCTGCGCCGAGGATCACTTTCTTGCCTTGTTTTTCGAGCATGGCAGCGATCTTGCCGATTGTCGTCGTCTTGCCGACGCCGTTCACGCCGACCACAAGGATGACGGACGGCTTCGTCCCGAGCTTCAGCTCCGAGTCCCCGCGCAGCATCTCGGCCACAAGCTCGCGCAGCATCCCCTCGATTTTTCCGGGTTCGGTCACACCGCGCTCCTTCGCCCGTTTGCGCAGTTCCGTGCAGATGCGTTCCGCGGTGGGCACGCCCACGTCGCTCATGACGAGAATTTCCTCCAGTTCCTCGAAAAGGTCCTCGTCGATCCTGGTAAACGAATGCAGCATGGACGTCATGGATTTGCTCATGCTCTCCCGCGTCTTTTTCAGGCCAGCCTTCATCTTGGAAAAAAGTCCCATGATATTGCTCCCTTCCGGTTCACCGCTTGATTCCGAGCTTCGCTTCCGCCTGGGCAACCGGCATTTCCAGCAGCTTGGAAACGCCCTCTTCCTGCATGGTCACGCCGTAAAGGACATCCGCTTCCTCCATGCTGCCGCGCCGGTGCGTGATGACGATGAACTGCGTGTTTTTGTTCATCCTGCGCAGATAGGCTGCAAAGCGGTCGACGTTTACATCGTCCAAAGCCGCCTCGATTTCATCCAACACGCAAAAAGGAGGCGGACTGACTTTCATGATTGCAAAATAAAGCGCGATGGCGACGAGCGCTTTTTCCCCTCCCGAGAGCGCCTCCAGATGCGCCACGATCTTGCCCGGCGGCTGGACCGAGATCTCAATGCCGGAATTCAGCACGTCGCCCGGATCGGTGAGAAAAATACGCCCTGTTCCACCGCCGAACAGGTCGCGGAACGTCTCGGCAAAATTGGCGCCGATCTGCTCGAACCGGGCGGCGAACAAATCTTTCATCTGGTGCGTCAGCGTCCCGATCATGCCGTTCAGCTCGTCGCGCGACTGCTCCACATCGGAGATCTGCGCCTTCATGAACTCATAGCGCCCGCTGACCTGTTTGTATTCCTCCACGGCGGCAACGTTGACCGAGCCCAGACCGCGGATTTCATTTTTTACGGCGGCAAGCCGCTTTTTCGCCTGGGGAATGTCACCGATGCGCCCCGTCGCCTGCTCTTCGGCTTCCCGGCGCGTTAGCTCATATTCTTCCCACATCTGCGCAACGATACCATCGTATTCCTTTTGCAGATTCGCTTTTCGCTCTTCCAAAAGGGCGAGGTCGTGGCCGATTTTTTCCTTTTCCTCCGATTTTTCGCGTTCCTGGGCGCGCAGCCGCACCGACTGCTGCTCAAACTCCATGCGCTTCGCGTTCGCCGCTTCAACCTCACCGCGGCTCTGCTCTGCCGTTTTGCGCAGCGAAGCCGCTTCCCGGTTCAGCGTCTCGATCCTGGCCCGCAGCGCGGATGTGGATCGCTCAGTTTGCCGGATCTCTTCCTTCAGGGTCTCGATCTTCTCCGAGTGGCTCCGGCCGCGCTCGAGTGCGTCGCGGATCGAGGTTTCCAGCGCCTGCGCGTCTTTCCGGGCGGCGAGGCGGCTCAGCTCGAGCCGGCGCATTTCCTCCGCGATTTCGCCGCACCGTTGATCCAGTTCCTCGCGGTTTCCGCTGATTTTCGCAAGCTCCTCTTTCTGCCGCTCGATCGTGCTGGAAAACCCCTCGGCTTTTTTCCTTGCGGCGGCTTTTGCCTGTTCCTGGGCTTCGAGGCGCCCGGCGGCGGCGGCGAGCTCTTTTTCGAGCGCTTCGGCGTCCTTCTCCGCCGTGCGGATATCCGCCTGTGCGCGGCTGTGCTCCGCATCCAGACGGACGCGGTCTTCCTGCACGGAAGAAAGCTCCCCGCGCGCGCCGGTAAGCTGCGCTTCGGCCTCCGACACTTCCCCCGCCGCCGCTTTCAGCGCCGAGGCCGCGGCGTCCGCTTTCTGCTGCAGGGCCCGCGCGCCTTTTTTGATCTTTTCGATCTCCGTCGCGCGGCTCAAAAGGCCGGAATTGCGCGCGAGGGAACCGCCGGTGAACGATCCTCCCGCGTTCACGACCTGCCCATCCAGCGTCACGACACGGAAGCGGTAACCGAATCTTCCCGCTATGGCGGCGGCGCAGTCTAGGTCTTCCGCAATCGCGATCCGCCCCAGCAGGAAGCTCACCACGCCGCGGTATGTATCCTCGCAGGAACAAAGCTCGGAAGCGATCCCGACGAACCCCCGGCAGGACGGCAGCCCGCTTTCCTGCACCGTTCGCCCGCGGACGGTGGCAACCGGCAGAAATGTGGCGCGTCCTGAGTTGGAGCGCTTTAAGAAAGCGATTGCACGCTTTGCGTCCTGCTCCGTATCGACGACAATATCCTGCATGGCGGCGCCCAACGCCGTTTCCATCGCGACGGCATATTGCTCCGGCACTTCGATCAGGCGCGAAACGGGGCCGCGCACGCCCGTAATGGCTCCGCGCCCCGCTTCTTTCATGACCGCCTTCACGCTGCCGGAAAAGCCTTCGAGGTTCCGCTCCAGATCCTCCAGCAGCTTCGCGCGGCGGAGCTGCTCCGAAAGATCGAGACGGAGCGCGTCGCTCCGCTGCTTCGCCGCCTCGCGCCTGGCGAGGCGCGCGTCCAAACGCATGCGATAGCCGTTGACCGCATTGGCAAGCGACCGGATTTTTTCGTCGGCGGCAGCGAGCTTTTTTTCGTATTCCTCAGCGGAACGCTCCAGCTCCTGCCGTCGGCTGCGCTTTTCCCCGACGTTTCCCCGCAGCGACTCCACGCGCAGTTTGATCTCCGAAATCGAGGAAACGGCGGCCGTCTCCGCGGTTTTCGCTTCCGCCGCCTGAGCGGTAAGCTCGGCAATACGGCGGGAGAAAGCGTCGATTTTCTCCGCCGATTCGCTTGCGCCGGTTTTCAGTTCCTCCAAATGGGCGGAACCGGCCGCAAAACCGGCGTCTTTTTCTTCGATCGACTTTCGCATTTCCGCAAGCCGGATCTCCTGCGCGGCCACTTTTTTCTTCAGGTCGTCCCCGGAAAGGCTGTTCTGTTCGATCTCTTGCCGGACGCGCGCGATATTCTCCGAATTATGGCGGATGTCGTTCTGCAGGACGGAGGCTTCGCCGTCTTTTTTGGCCGCGGCTTCCTCCATCGAAGAACAGTTCGTCCGGATCTCGTCCGCTTTCGCCGCGCATTCGTTCGCGCCCTGAAACGACCGCTCGATTTTGCCTTCCAATTCGGCGATCGCGGATTCCACCGCGTCGTACTGATTTTTTTCGATGGAAATTTTATCCTCCTGCCCGCGCAGGACGCGGCCGGACTGGTCAAGCGTCGCAAGCCAGAGGCCGAGTTCCAGCTCTTTTTTCTCGCCGGAAAGGGCGAGGTACCGCTTCGCTTTTTCCGACTGCTCGCGGAGCGGCCCGATGCGGTTCTCCAGCTCCGAAAGGATGTCGTGCAGGCGCAGCAGGTTTTCTTCCGCCTGCACGAGTCTGTGCTCGGCGTCTTCCTTCCGGTAACGGAAACGCGAAATGCCCGCGGCTTCCTCGAAGATCTCGCGCCGGTCTTCGCTGCGGGCCGCAACGATCGCGTCGATTTTTCCCTGGCCGATGATGGAATATCCGTCGCGCCCGAGGCCGGTGTCCATGAAGAGCTCGTTGACGTCGCGCAGACGGACGGCGGCGCCGTTGATCAGGTATTCGCTCTCGCCGGATCGGTAATAGCGGCGTGTCACGGCGACGGAATCGGAGTCGCAGGGAAGCTCGCGGCCGGCGTTGTCGATATTGAGCGTCACCTCGGCGAAGCCCAGGGGGTTGCGCTGCGGCGTACCGCCGAAGATCACGTCCTCCATCTTCGTGCAGCGCAGCTCGCGGACGGACTGCTCCCCGAGAACCCACCGAACGGCGTCGCTGATATTGCTTTTTCCGCTCCCGTTCGGCCCGACCACCGCGGTGATCCCGTCGTGAAACTCGAGCGTCGCCTTATCCGGGAACGTTTTGAAGCCGTGAAGCTCCAGCGATTTCAGAAGCAAATCGATACCCTCCGCATTCAGATGATCCTGATCCCGCCCTTCGGGACGGAAAGGTCGGGTACGACGGAAACCCGGTAGCCGGACCGAGCCAGCTCCGCAAGGTTCCGCCGTTTCTGCCCCACGGCCTGCGAGACGCAGGCCGGATGCACCGCAATCCGCACCGGACCCTCCACGGCGTTCTTCGCCGCGAGTTCCCGCTGCATCCTGCCGAGGAAGCGCCGGCTTTCGCAAAGCTCGCGGAAAGCCGGGTGCCACGGACCGGCCAGCATGTCCCGTTCCAGCTCGGGTGAAGCGTGCAGGCCAAGCCGGATCACGGGGATGCCGCGGCCTTCAAAGAAGCCGAGCAGCGCGGCGCAGAGAGAAACGGCCTGCTCCAGCGTCTGAGGCCGGTATTCGCCGCGCAGGTACGCTGCGCCGAGCGGAGTTCCCTTCAGGGCAAGCGTCGGGTAAATCCGCACGCAGTCCGGTTTCAAAGCCGCAAGCCGCTTTGCGGTTTCGGCGGCTCCCGCGTCCGTGTCTCCCGCAAGGCCCGTCATCATTTGAAGCCCGAGCGAAAATCCCTTTTCCCGGACCATTGCGGCCGCGCGCTCCGTCTGCGCGGCCGTGTGCCCGCGCCCGTTTCGCGCGAGGACGGCATCGTCCATACTCTGCGCGCCGAGCTCGATCGTCTTTACGCCGTACCGGCGCAGCAGCGCAAGGATTTCCCCGCCGACGCAGTCCGGCCGCGTGGAAACGCGGATGCCTGCGAAGACGCCCGAACGGACGTAGGGCGCGGCCGCTTCGAGCAGGGAAACCATGTACCCGCGCTCGACCGCCGTAAAGCTTCCCCCGAAAAACGCGATCTCAGCGCCCTTCGACGCCGGTCCCAGGCTGCGCAGGGCCGTTTCCGCCGCGCGGCGCACGTCTTCCGGCCCCGGCTGGCGCTGAAAGCCCGTGATGCTGCGCTGATTGCAGAAGCTGCAGGCGTGGGGGCA
>DHAI01000112.1:34673-36579 GCA_002397355.1 Ruminococcaceae bacterium UBA4958
TGCTTGTCGTGGTCCGGGCCGCTTTCCCCCGTCAGGACATATTCCAGGCTTTCCTCCGGGTTTTTCTGGACCACCTCCTGAAGGAACGTCTTATAGTCTTTGAACGTTTTCGGCTTTGTCTCCTTCAGCAGCGGCAGCACGAAGCGCAGGATGAATTTTCTCGCCTCCCGCATTCCCCCGTCGAGATAAATGGCCGCGGTTACCGATTCAAACGCATCCGCAAGGATGGAGGATCGCGTGCTGCCGCCGGAGTTCTGCTCGCCGTGGCTCAGGAGCAGGCTTTCCCCCAGACCGATCTGGCTGGAAAATCCGCAGCAGGCCTTTTCGCAGACAAGCGCCGCGCGCTTTTTCGTCAGCTCGCCTTCCGGGAGCTTCGGATAATTCCGGTAAAGGTAATCCGCGACGACAAAGCCGAGGATGGAATCCCCGAGGAACTCCAGCCGCTCGTTGCTCCCGCCCGGAGTACGGTATTCATTCGCATAGGAAGAATGCGTCAGCGCAGTCTTCAGGATCTCCGGGTCCTGAAATTGATATTGAAGTTTTTGTTCCAGTTCCGTCATTAGTCCTCGCTCCCGAATTCATCGTCGTCCATGGAAAGATTCTTTTTTTCCCGGTACTGTTTCAGCGCGGAAGAAATCTCTTCCGTCACATGGCCCTCCACATAGGCTTTCGTCAGACGGACGGCGTTGAAAAAAGTCCTTTCCTTCGAACTGCCGTGCGCCTTGAAAATCGGCTTGGAGCAGCCTACCAGCGGCGCGCCGCCGTATTCGTTGTAATCGTATTGTTTTTTGAACTGTTTCAGGTCCTTCAGCACGAGCGCTGCGGCAATTTTATTCCGCAAATTCTTCAGAAAGACTTTTTTCAGCTTTCCCAGCAGCAGGATCGCAACGCCCTCGTACATTTTCAAAATCACATTTCCGGTAAAACCGTCTGCGACGACGACTTCGCCCGCATCGTTCGGCACGTCCCGCGCCTCCACGTTTCCAACGAAGTTGACGCCGGACTCCTTCAGCAGAGCGAACGCTTCGCGCTGGAGTTCGTTTCCCTTGCCGTCCTCCGTGCCGATATTTGCCAGCGAAACGCGGGGATTGGAGAAACCCATGACCTTCTCCATATAAATCGAACCCATAATGCCGAACTGCTGCAGCGCCTCCGGCTTGCAGTCCACGTTAGCGCCGCAGTCGATCAGCATGAAGCAGCTTTCGCTGTTCGGGATCACCGGGGCGAACGCGATGCGGCTCACGCCGCGGATGCGCTTGACGATCAGGCTGGAGCCAACTACGAGCGCGCCGCTGTTTCCCCCGGAAACGAACGCGTCCCCCTCGCCGGCGGCAAGCTTGCGCAGCCCGACCGCCATGGAGCAGTCCTTTTTTGACCGCATGATTTCCCCCGGGCTGTCTTGCATGGAGATCACGGACGGAGCGTCGGCGATCTCCATGCGCTCCAGAGAAATCCCGTTCTCCTTCGCGACGCGGCGGATCTCGTCCTCCCGGCCGGTAAGCATGATATCGATATCAAGCTCGCGGACGGCGTCCGCGCTGCCTTTGAGGATTTCAAGGGGCGCGTTGTCTCCGCCGAAAGCATCTACGATGATTTTCATGAGAACATCTCCCTTTCCGTGGAATAAGTGGCTGGGCTACCTGTCGGAAAAAGCGACGCCTTCCTCGGCGAAAGCGGAAGCGAGGTCCGCAAGCGCGCGGGCCGCCAGGGCGGCATAGCGCTCTTGCTTGCAGCGTATCTTTTCCGGCAGCGGCGGAAGGATGCCGAAATTGGCCCCCATCGGCTGGAACGGCCCTTTCCCTCCGTTCGCGGCGTAACGGCAGAGCGCGCCCGTCATGGTCGTTTCCGGCGGCAGGAAAGGCCTTTGTCCGGCAGCGCGCCGGGCGGCGTTGATTCCCGCAACGAT
>DHAI01000112.1:36821-41045 GCA_002397355.1 Ruminococcaceae bacterium UBA4958
GGGAGAATCCAGGAACGTGTTGCGGTGCATCACGCCGTACCGGATAAATTCCGCGTGTTCCAGACCGGGGATCATCCCGAAAACGCGCTTTTGTTCCCCAAACTTCAGGTTCGTCTGGAAGCCGACGAGATTATAAAGCCTGCCATCCGCGTCCTCGCGGCGGAGCTGCAGCACAGCCCAGGGCCGATGGCCCGTATGCGGGTCTTGCAGCCCTACGGGTTTCATCGGGCCGAAGCGGAGCGTGTCCGGCCCGCGCGCGGCCATGATTTCCACCGGCATACACCCTTCGTATACCTTCGGATCGGCCGCGTCGAAGCCGTGCAGCGGAGCGCGCTCCGCCGCGAGGAGCTCCTCGTAAAAGCGCTCGTATTCCTCTTTGTTCATCGGGCAGTTCAGGTAGGCGTCGCTTTCTCCGTGCCCGTAGCGCGACGCGGAAAAGATCCGTTCCCTTACAAGGCTTTCCGCCGTCACGATCGGCGCGGCCGCGTCGTAAAAGCTCAGGCTTCCGCCGCAGAGACGGCGGATCTGCTCCGCCAGCGCATCCGAGGTCAGCGGCCCCGTCGCGATCACGCTGATTCCGTCCTCCGGAATGCGGACGACTTCCTCCCGGCGCAGGCGGATCAGCGGGTGCGAAGTGATTCTCGCCGTCACCGCCCCGGAAAACGCCGCGCGGTCCACGGCGAGGGCCCCACCCGCCGGAACGCGGCAGGCCAACGCGCACGGGACTAAAAGCGACCCCATGCGGCGCATCTCCTCTTTCAGCAGCCCGCATGCGCTCTCCAGACGATCCGCTTTCAGTGAATTGGAGCAAACAAGCTCGGCGAGATTCTCGCTGTGGTGCGCGGGGGAAAAGCGGGCGGGCTTCATCTCGTAAAGCTCCGTCTCCACCCCCCGTTCCGCAAGCTGCCACGCGGCTTCACAGCCGGCGAGGCCCGCGCCGATCACCCGAACGGTCATTCTTCCTCCGTCTTTTCGTAGCCGCACCCCGTCGTGATGCAGTAATATTTCGGATGTTTCCCCTTTTTCTTCAGCAGCGTTTTTCCACAGCGGGGGCATTTTTCCATGGTCGGTTCGTCCCACGATACGAAATCACATTTCGGATAATTGGAACAGCCGTAGAAAATACGGCCCTTCTTCGTGTGCTTGATAACGACCTTTCCGCCGCATTTGGGGCACTCCGCCCCGTTGGTCTCCACATACTTCTTCACGTTTTTGCATTCCGGGTACCCCGGGCAGGCGAGGAACTTACCGTATCTTCCGGTTTTGATGACCATGTGGCGGCCGCATTTTTCACAGATGACGTCCGTGACGTCCTCCTTCAGCTGAATCTTCACGCCCTTCATGGATTCCTTCGCTTCCGTCAGGGTTTTGTCGAAATCTCCGTAAAATTTGTGCAGCTCCTGCACCCAGTCCGATTTCCCGCTCTGCACGTTGTCCAGATCGCTTTCCACCTGGGCGGTGAACTTCACGTTCACGATCTGCGGGAAATGCTCCTTGAGCAGCTTCGTGACGGTTTCGCCGAGTTCCGTCGGCTTGAGCGACTTTCCGTCGCGGACGACGTATTCCCGCGCCGTGATGTTCGAGATCGTAACGGCGTAGGTGGAAGGGCGCCCGATGCCGTTTTCCTCCAGCGCCTTGATCAGCGACGCCTCGGTATAGCGCGGCGGCGGAAGCGTGAAATGCTGGTTCCCCGCGATTTTCCTGAGACGGAGAGGCATATTTTTCTTCAGCGCCGGCAGGGTGCCGCCTTCTTTTTCTTCTTCGTCCTTGGCTTCCTCGTAAAGGACTGTGAAGCCGTCGAACGTCACCGTGTAACCCGACGCTTTGAAAAGGTAATTTTTCGCCTGGACGGTAACCTGGACGGTGCTCTGGAGGCAATTTGCCATCTGGCTGGCCAGAAAACGCTCCCAGACCAGCTTGTAGAGCTTGTATTGGTCGGAGGAAAGGCTGTCCTTCACTTTGTCCGGCGAAAGGCTCGGGATGGTCGGGCGGATCGCCTCATGGCCGTCCTGCGCGTTCGCGCGGGATTTGTAATGGCGCGGCTTTTCCGGCAGATATTGTTCTCCCCAGCGGCCACGGATATAATCCGCCGCGCTCTGGATGGCCTCTTCCGAAATGCGCAGCGAATCGGTCCTCATATAGGTGATTAGACCGATCGCGCCCATCCCTTCGATTTCGACGCCCTCGTAGAGCTCCTGCGCGGCCTTCATCGTGCGGCGCGCCTGGAACCCAAGCCTGCGGGAGGCTTCCTGCTGCATGGTGGACGTGGAAAACGGCGGCACGGGGGATTTTCTGCGCGTCCCTTTCTTCACATTGGCGACGATAAACTCGGCGCCGTCGAGATCGGCGAGGATCCGGTCGGACTGCTCCTTGTTCGTTATCTGGAGCTTTCCGTTTTCATCCCCGTAAAAAGACGCGGTGAAGGTCTCATTGGAATCTTTCGGGGAGAGCTTCGCTTCAATGGACCAGTATTCCTTCGGCACAAAAGCGTGGATTTCCTCTTCGCGGTCGACGATCAGCCGCACCGCGACGGATTGCACGCGCCCCGCGGAAAGCCCATGGCGGATCTTCTGCGAAAGGAACGGGCTGAGCTTGTAGCCGACCAGCCGGTCGAGGATGCGGCGGGCCTGCTGCGCGTTGACGAGATTCTGGTCGATGGTGCGCGGCGCTTTCATGCCGGCCGAAATCCCCGTCTTTGTAATTTCATTAAAAGTGATGCGGTTTTTTTTCGCCGTATCCAGACCGAGCAGATAGGCAAGGTGCCAGGAAATCGCCTCGCCTTCGCGGTCGGGGTCGGTCGCAAGCAGAACGGAATCGCTTTTCCCCGCTTTTTCCTTCAGCTTTTCGACCAGACCTTCCTTGCCTTTGATCACTTCATACTTTGGCTTGAAGTCGTGTTTGACATCCACGCTCAGCCGGTTTTCCGGAAGGTCCCGGACATGGCCCATGGACGCGGTCACGTCATATCCGGAGCCGAGATATTTCTGAATGGTCTTCGCCTTTGCAGGCGACTCCACAATAACCAGTTTCGACACGAAACCACCTCAATCAAATTCAGTATTGCGGCTGTGCCCGCGGGGCAGGCTGTACCGCCCGCCGGAATAGGACTGCGCTGCGCCGCAGAGCTCCAGCTCCGTTAAAGCGGACAGCAGGCGTGAAGCGGAGAGCTTTGCCTTTCCGCCGATCACGGAAAGATGGACCGGCGCGCCGGTCAGCGCGGCATAAACCGCCTTCGCGTCGTCGGAAAGAACCATCTTCGGCGAAGGGTTTGCCTCCGCGCGGCCCGCTTTCGGAATACCGTTACCTTTTATCATATCATCCGTTTCGCCGCCGTCAAGACAAATTTTGTCCGGAAAGCGCTCCTGATACTCCTCAAGAACGTCCTGCGCACAGCAAACGGGCTTTGCACCGTCCCGGATCAGGTGGTTGACGCCCTGAGAAACGGGGCTGCAGATGTCGGCCGGTACGGCGAACACGTCGCGGTCCTGCTCCAGCGCATAATTCGCCGTGATCAGCGAGCCGCTCTTGTGAGCGGCTTCCACCACGAGCGTCCCTACGGCGAGACCGGAAATGATGCGGTTCCGGATTGGAAAATTGCTGCTCATCGCCTGCGTGTTCGGCGGATACTCCGAAATGAGCGCCCCGTTTTGCGCAATGACGTCGCGCAGCGGGGCGTTGACCATCAGATAATCCGCGCCGATGCCGCAGCCAAGCACGCAGATCGTTTTTCCCGAAGCCTGCAGGGCGCCCTTGTGCGCCGCGGTGTCTATGCCGAGCGCACCGCCGCTGACGATGACCGAGCCCTTTCTGGCGAGTTCGTAGGCGATGCTGCGGGCGGCTGTCCGGCCCGTGGCCGTCGCCTTCCGCGTGCCGACGACGGCGATGGGGGGCCTAGAGGAAAGATCCGGGATCGTTCCTTTTACGAAAAGCGCGCAGGGCCACGCGTGAATCTGGCGAAGCAGAAAAGGATACTCCCCGTCATCCGGAGTGATGACCGACTGGCCGTTTTTCCGCGCATATTCCAGCGTGGCCTCCGCCTCCGCCAGGGGATGGACCGTCATGTTCGCGATTTCCTTCGGCGTGAAATATCCCTCCAGAAGCCAGGCCTCGCGGCCGGCTTCGTAGAATTCGCGCACGGAACCGTAATTCTGAAAAATGCGCCGCGGCTTGGAGCTTCCCGCTCCAAGAGCGCGCTGGAGCCAAAGCCAGTAGGATTTCGGATCC
>DHAI01000112.1:41255-54914 GCA_002397355.1 Ruminococcaceae bacterium UBA4958
CATCGGAATGGTGATCCGCATGGCGCAGGCGCTCTCTGTTTCCGCCGTCAGGCCGTTGCCCTCGTTTCCAATCACGACGGCGCACGGGGCCGAAAAGTCCGCCTGTGTCACGGGCACCGCCGAAGAAGACGGAACGGCGGCAAAGGTCCTGCAGCCGGCACGGTTCAGGCGCCGCACCGCCTCCGCCGCATCGCGGCGGGAGTGGAGCGGCAGACGGAACGCCGCGCCCATGCCGGCGCGCAGCGATTTCGGCGAAAACGGATCGCAGCAGTCCCCGCACAAAACCGCGCCGCTCAGGCCGAGCGCTTCCGCCGTACGGAGTACGGCGCCGAGGTTGGCGGGGTCCTGCAGGTCCTCGAGGATTAAAAGCCGGCTCTCCACCGGCAGAGCCGGAACATCCGGCGTTTCTTCCGGCATGGAGCAGACGCAGAACACGCCCTGAGGATTCTTTGTGCCGGAAAGCGCGTTCGCGACGGAGGGCGCAACGCGGCTTTCCTCCGGCGACGACCGCCGGATCACTTCCAGGTATTTCGCGTACTTTGCGTCCGCTTCCGCCGTGACGAGCAGGCGGCGGATCTTCAGCCCGCTTGCGGCGGCGTCCGCGCAGAGGCGGGCGCCCTCCGCCGTAAAAGCCCCCTCTTCCCTGCGGCGCTGCGGGGAACCGGAAAGGCGCAGAAATTCTTTCACGGTATCGTTTTTTCTGCTGGTGATAACGTCGGCCATAGGCGGCGGTTCCCCCATCATAAAAAATATGCGCCCGGAAATTTGACCGGGCGCGGATTCTGCAATCAAAGCGCTGCTTTCGCAGTTCCCACAAGACTCTTGAAAGCGGCCTCGTCGGAAACGGCGATTTCCGCGAGCATCTTTCTGTTCAGGTTCACGCCGGCCTTTTTCAGTCCGTTCATGAACACCGAATACGTTACCCCGTTGGCGCGGCACGCCGCGGAAATACGCGTGATCCAGAGGCGGCGGAAGTCGCGCTTCCGCGCTTTCCGCCCCACAAAGGCGTAATTCCCGGAACGCATGACGGCCTGTTTGGCCATCTTGAAGTGTCTGCTTTTGCTGCCGAAATATCCCTTCGCCAGCTTTAAAGTCTTTTTCCTTCTCTTGCGCGTCATGAGCGCACCCTTTACACGTGCCATTCTATTACCTCCAAAAAATGGTTGATGTCAAAAAAGCGTGAAACGGCTGCGGCTTATTTATAAGGAATCAGCCTTTTGATCTGAGCGACATTCGTCTTATCGGCCACAACGGTCTTTCTGAGATTCCTCGTGCGCTTCGTCGTTTTTTTGTTCAGGATATGGGTTTTGTAAGCGTGCGCCCGGATGACCTTCCCGGACTTGGAGAGTTTAAAACGCTTTTTCGCTCCGGTATGTGTTTTGATCTTAGGCATGTCTGCCCCTCCTTAATCTTTCTTAGCGAGTTTGGATGCAAGGAACATCATCATATTGCGGCCTTCCATTTTTGAAGGCTTTTCCACATTCGCGCAGTCGGACAGCGCCTCGGCAAAGCGCTTCATGATCTCGTGGCCCTGTTCCGGGTGGCCCATCTCACGGCCGCGGAAACGGATGGAGGCCTTCACTTTGTCCCCTTCCTTCAGGAAGCGCTGCGCGTGGCTGACTTTTGTGTTGAAATCATGTGTGTCGATATTCAGCGAAAGGCGGATCTCCTTGATGTCGACGATATGCTGGTTCTTTTTCGCATCTTTTACACGTTTCGCCTGCTCAAAGCGGTATTTTCCGTAATCGATGATTTTGCAGACGGGCGGAACCGCCTGCGGCGCGATTTTCACCAAATCAAGGTTCAACTCGGCCGCTTTCTGGAGCGCCTGAACCGATGACATGATACCAAGCTGTTCGCCGCCCGGGCCGATCACACGGAGCTGCCTGTCGTGAATCTGCCCGTTAATCTGAAGTTCCCTGCTGCTAATAGTGAAGCACCTCCAAAACACATTTCAAATCATAAAATAAAAGAAAGAAAGCGCACAGGTTTTCCGCCCGCGCGCCAATACATGGAACCGCCGCAAAACGGTTCCAAAAAGTATTGACCCGTGCCGGACACAACCCCACAGGTGTGAATAGCGGCTCTGCACGCCCTATCCCTCTTTGTTTTATAGGTATATTATAAATGCCGCAGAAATATTTGTCAAGAATTTTTTCCTGCCGGACAAGCGCAGAGGGCGAATGCCGGCGCATAATCTGGCCGGAAAGGAGATGCAGGAGAATGCGTGCGGGATACATTCCATTTTTCTGGTTTCTATTCCCTCCCTGCGAAGGATGCACGACTCTGGCCGGCAGGTTCCGTGCCGCTTTCGGCCGTCTTTCGCCGCATGGAATCCGGCGGTCCGCAAAGCATCGGCGGAAAATTGGAAAAGCGTCCGATAACCGCCGGGACTATTCTTCGAAGAAAAGGGAAAGCTAGCCGCGGAACAGGAGGAAAACAAAATGGACAAGAAAAATAAACAGATCGCCCCGAAAAGCGAAGAGGACAGCCTCGATTCCTGCGAAAACAACATCGTGTCCGGAACCGAATGCACCGGGCTGATCCAGACACCGCCGGAGAACGAACAGGAAGCGGAATCCTATACCGACCTCTACGCGGTGCCGGAACCGGCCGAAGACAATAAAAAATCCAAAAGAACCGGGAAAACGAAACCGTCCGGAAAATGAGTGGCCCTCGGCCGTCCTAAGTGGGAAGCCGAAAAGAAAGTCTGGGTTCCGGCTGCGCAAGCGTTGCGCGGCCGGAACATTTTCATGTCCGAAGGCGCACCCGGCGAAGGTCAGTCTTTTCCTCCGACCTCGCGATCCAGATAAAAGGAATAGAGCAGGCACTGCGCCACCGGTTTTCCGGTGCACCGTCCGAGCGCCTCGCGGTAAAGCGCAAGCTGCCCGCGGTACCGTTCCCAGAGTTCCCCGGCGTCCGCGATACGGTCCGTCTTGAAATCGACCAAGACGATTCCGCCGTTTTCCTCAAAGACGAGGTCGACGGCACCCTGGAGAACGACCTTCTCCCCGCTCATCGGCGGCGGAAGCTCCGGCTTGACGCGCCCGGCCGGGATTTCGCCGGCAAAGCGGACTTCGCGCTCGTAGCGCGGGGACGCGAGGATGCGCTTCATCAGCGGCGAGCGGAGGAACTTTTCGATATGGGAAAAGTCGATCGACCGCGCCTGCTCCAAAGTGATGTATTTTTCCTCCACGAGGCGTCTGCCTTCCGCCTCTGGATCGGACGCCGCCCTTTTATAGTCCGCAAACTGAAGATAAGCATGGAGCGCCGTGCCGCGTTCCGCCGGCGTCAATCCCTTTTCAAACAGGAACGAGGGGCGCGAGGATGCGGCGTAACGGTCGGAAAACTCCCGTTCGGCGATCTCGGAAACGGCAGCTTTCGCGCAGACGCCGCTCAAGGCGGCGTACGGATACGAAAAGTCCAGGCTGGCGGCCAGTTCTTTTTCCAGGGCAGGGTTGGGCTGCGCCCGGGGAATGGATTCGGGCGGCGCGCCTTCCTTTTCCTTTTCCGGGACGATCAGCCGGATAGCCCAGCGCTCTTTTGCGGGAACCGCCGCGCTTTCCGGGACGCCGGAAAGCGTGCGGAGCGCTTCCCCGTCGGGGTGGCGCAGCGCGCAGAGCAGGAGCCAGTCCGATATGGACTTCGCGGAACGGACGACATAAGGCTGCAGCTTCTCGCCGCGCGTAAGCTTCATGGAGAGGTCGGAGAGTGTCCTGCGGGCGTCTTTCAGAGCGGTGAGGAGAATCAGCTTCTCTTTTGCCCGCGTCATCGCCACGTACAGGATGCGCAGTTCTTCGCTCATCTCGTCGCGCCGAAGCTCCAGCGAGACGGCCTGCCGGGGCAGCGTGTCGTAGCTGACGCCGGAATCCTCGCGCAGCCGCGCGCCGAGCCCGAGCTCCGGGTGGAGCAGGACGGCCGGTTTCTGCCGGTTAAAACGATGGGAGCATCCCGCGACGATACAGACGGGGAATTCCAGTCCCTTGGAGCGGTGGATGCTCATCACGCGCACCACGTTCGCCGACTCCGTGAGGGCCGACGCTGCGGAAAGGTCTCCTCCGCTGCCCTGCATCCGATCCAGAAATCGCAGGAATCCGCCGAGGCCGTTGAACCCGGAGGACTCGTACCGCTTTGCGTAGGAGAGAAGCAGGCGCAGATTGGCAAGTCTGAGCTCTCCGTTCGGCATGGCCTGAACAAGGTTGAACAGCCCGGTTTTCTCAAATACGGCGCGGATCAGCCTGTCGGACGGCATGGCGGCGGAGAGCGTGCGGAACTCGTCCATCTGCCTGAGGAACCCGGCGGATTTTGCGCCGCCGTCCTTCGCGGCGTCCACAACGGCCTGGTAAAGGCCGGCGGAACGGCCGTGCAGCCGGATTTTCGCCATGTCGTCCGGCGAGAAGCCGTAAACCGGGCTCATCAGGACGGAAAGCAGCGGGATGTCCTGCAGCGGGTTGTCGATGACGCGGAGCAGAGAAAGGGCGAGGCTGACCTCGTAGGCTGCAAAGAATCCACCGGCCGTGTCGGCCCAGGCGGGAATTCCCAGCGCCGTCAGCTCGCGGGCGTACTCGTGCGCCGGGCGGTTCGCCGCGCGCAGCAGAATGCAAAAATCCCGGAACACGGCCGGGCGGAGCGAGCCCTTCTCCGAAATACGCGGCTTGGAATCCATCATGCCGAAAATCAGGTCTGCGATGCGGCGGCATTCCTGATGGATCGGATCGGCGCCTTCCCCATCCGTTCCCGAGAGGTCGAGGACGTCGAGCTCCGCGGCAGGTTCGCCGCAGGGAGGATAATCCGCGGCGGGGATCAACTCTTCCTCTTTCGTATAGTCGAGCTCGCCGGTTTTCCGGCTCATCAGTTGGCGGAAAACGAAGTTGACCGCGTCCGTCACGCCGGCGCGGCTGCGGAAATTCCGGTCCAGCACCACACATGCCGGATATGTATCCTTCTTCCGGTCATAGCGTGGAAATTCGGCTCGCCGGCGCAGGAAAATCTGCGGCATCGCCTGGCGGAAGCGGTAAATGCTCTGCTTGACGTCTCCGACCAGAAAGAGGTTGCTCCCGTTCCGCGAAACGGCGCGGAAGATCAGGTCCTGCGTCTCGTTGGTGTCCTGATACTCGTCCACCATTACCTCGTCGAACGACGCGGAAAGCTCCTCCGCCTCCGGCGTGCGGGAATACCCCCGCGGCGCCTCCGCCACGAGCAGGCGGAGCGCAAGATGCTCGAGATCGTTGAAATCGACCGCGCGGCGCTCTTTTTTCTTTTCTCCAAGGATTTCCGAAAATCGAAGGGTGACTTTAAAAAGCGTTTTCACGATCGGGCGAAGGCGGGAAATATCCTCCCGGCACTGCGCGTCGGTCGCGCAGAAAAGCTCCGCAAGCTCGCCCACCACGCTTTTCGCTTCGTCCCTCTCCGCCGAAACGCGCATTTTTCTTTCGTCGTCCTCATAGCCGCGCAGGGCTTTCTTCCTGTGAACGGAAAAGCCGTTGGCAAGTCGCTGCGCGCCGTCCCAGTCCCGCGACCGGATTGCTTCCTGAAGTTCCTCCAGCGACGACAGATCGGCCAGATAGGCCTCGCCGTAGGCGTTCAGGATCGCCTCGTCCTCCCTCATCTCCGCGACGGCGCCCCGCATCAAAGAGATGCAATAGTCCACGGCGTCTTCCGCATATGCGAAGATCGTCTTTCCCCATACGGTCTCCGCCGCGCCGGCGGAAGTTTCGTACATGGAAGCCTTTTCCGCAAGCCAGCGCTTCGGAAACGGATGGGACTGCACGAAATCGTAGAGCCTGCCGACGGTTTTTGCGACGGCGGCATCGTCGCGGGTGGAGGAAAACGTCTCCACGAATTCGTAAAACGCCGCGTCTCCCTTTTCGTAATATTCCTCCAAAGTTTCCGAGGCGGCCTCCGCGCGCAGCACGGTGACCTCGCTCTCCTCAAGGACGCGCAAGTCCGGCGAGACGCCGAGGCGGAAAAAATTCTGGCGCACAAGGTCCATGCAGAAGCTGTCGATGGTGCTGATGTGCGCGCGGGAAAGCAGGATCTGCTGCCGCTGCAGGCGCGCGTTGAACGGGTCCGCGTCCAGCATGCGCGAGAGCTCCGCCGAGATGCGGCTCTTCATCTCCGCCGCAGCCGCTTTCGTAAACGTGACGACCAGGAGACGGTCCGCATCCGTGGGGTTTTCCGGATCCGCAACGCGTTCGATCACGCGCTGCACGAGGACGGCCGTTTTCCCCGAGCCGGCCGCAGCGGAGACCAGCAGCGTTCCGCCGCGCGCGCGGATGGCGTCGAGCTGGTCTTCCGTCCATTTTCTGCTCACTTGCTTCCCTCCTCCCTTCCCGTTTCCAGCAGCGCCATTGCTTCGTCGCGCCGGAAATCCGTCATCTCCCGCACAGGGTCATCCTTCTCGTGGCCGCAGACGCAGAAATACGGGCACCATTCGCACGCGTCGTACCGCTTTCCTTTCAGCGGGAACGCGGGGATCTCTCCGCACCGGAGCTCCTGCGCCATGTCGGCGATCAGCGTTTTCAGATAGTTCAGCACCGCCTGAAGCTCGCCCGGTGAAACAACATGGTCTTTTTTATCCGGCGCTCCGTTCTTGAGCTTCACGGGAAGGTAATCCCCCTTCGCGCCGCCGTCCATCGCGCGGATGAGGCCGGGATCGTCGATCACAAGCCCGTCCATGCAAAGCGCGCGGTTCCCCTCCGCCTCGAGCTTTTCCGCGTTCTCCCCGCGCCGCGCGGAAAGGGCCGGCTTGTCCGCCGGCATATACAGCACGCCGGCCGGGCGGAATTCCCCGTAGCGCTTCCGGCCGTTCTCGCAGAGCGCGGCCAGGTAAATCAGCATCTGCATATCCATTCCGTAGACGACGTCGGAAAGGCGAAAATCCTTTTTGCCGGTCTTGTAGTCCACGATGCGCAGGTAACGGACGCCGTCCTTCTCCATCAGGTCCACGCGGTCGATCTTGCCGTCCACGCGCACTTCGCCGCCGTCCGGCAGCGGAATGACAAGCGCGCCGACGGCTTTGTCGATGTCCAGTTCGTAATCCGCCGGCCGGAAACGGCTCTGGGAAAGCTCGCGCGCGATATGAAGCGCGACAATCTGCGCGGAATCCGCGACGCGTGCGACGAGATAGGAAAACCGCCGCGTCTTCGTCTCCATGCCGCCGTATGCCTGCGCCACATATTCGTCGAGGAAGCCGAGGATCGCCCGACGCAGGCCGTCCGCAGGCAGCCCGAGGATCCGCTCGCTGCCGAGGTCGCGGAACAGCCGCTGCAGCAGGTAGTGCATCAGGCTGCCGTATTCCAGCGCGTTCATTTCGGCCGCGCGGCGCTCCTTCACGTTCAGGCCGTAGCGGCAGAAATACTGGAAACGGCAGAGGCCGAATTTCTCGATCTGCGTCGCGGAGAACTTCATTCTTCCGCCGAAAAGCCGGCGCGGCACGTCCGGTTCCGCAAAGCGGAAAGGCTTCCGGTTCGCCGCGCGGCTTACCGGAGCCAGGCGGTCTTCCCTCCCCCGCCCGCGAAAATAATCGCGCAGCGTCGCGGAAATCTCGTCGTTGGCGTTCCATTTCCGCGCGGCCAGCTCCAGCGCGGGCTCTTCCGCGCCGGCGAACCAGAGCGGGGAAAAGGACGCCTCGTCCAGCACCGGCGCCCGCGTCAGCACGGAACGCATTTCGTCGGGAATGGAAGACGGCGCAAGGGCTTTGCCTTCCCCGTCCGCGGCCGGCCAGCTGACAAAGAGTTGCTCCGAGGCGGCGCTGAGCGCGGAATACGCGAGGAAGCGTTCCCTGAGGGCCGCGTTTTCCATCGTGTTGGTAAGCGGCAGGCCGAGCCGGATCAATTCGCGGCGCTCGCTGTCGCTGAACACGCAGTCGCCGCCCGGCGCGAGGGGAAACTCCCCCTGCACGGCTCCGATGAGAAAGACGACTCTCGGCTCCGCCGCGCGAATCCGGCCGGCGTCGCCGACCGTCACTTCGTCCAGCCCCTGCGGGATGCTCGCGATGCTTCCCGTGCGGATGACGAGGCGCAGCAGCTCGGCATAGCGCTCGCGCGGGATCTTTGCATGCCCGAGGACAAGCGCGGTCTGGTCGAGGATCCGCATCAGCAGGTCCCAGACGCGGAGTTCCCGCTCCGCAAGCGCCGGGCTGCCGTTCCCGGAAAGGCGTTCCGCGTAGGCGCGAAGGTTCCCGGCGGCGTGGACCCCGCACAGCAGCCGGTAGCAGGCCGTCGCCATGCCGACGCCGTCCGTTTCCGCCGTGGAAACCTGAAATTCCACCAGGGGCTTTACAACGGCCTCGCGGCTCGCATTGATGCGCCGAAGCAATTCGGCG
This sequence comes from Ruminococcaceae bacterium UBA4958, assembly GCA_002397355.1. Classification (GTDB taxonomy): domain Bacteria; phylum Bacillota; class Clostridia; order Oscillospirales; family Acutalibacteraceae; genus Thermocaproicibacter. The sequence continues at coordinate 49,582 of DHAI01000112.1, forward strand.
TCCTGCTCCGTGGGTTTGCCGGAAAGGCCTTCGGGGTTGTCGGTCCACGGCTCCAGCCATTTTTTTCCGGAAATATTCCAGACGAACGCGTCGTTTTCCAATTCGGAGATCTGTTGCGCCGAAAGGCCGACAAGACCGGTTTTTAAGTAGAGAAATACGTCGTCCGAGCGGAAACCATACTGCACCACGCGGAACGCGGAAAGGAGCAGCCGCATCAGGGGCTCCGTGTCGACGGCTTCCGGCCTGTCCATGAAATAAGGGATTCCCCACTGCTCAAATGCGGCGTCCAGGATGCCGTCGTAAGGCTCCGTCGCGCGCGATATGACTGCAAAGTCCCTGTAGCGGAATCCCTTTCCCATCACCAGGCTGCGGATCTTTGCGCAAACGAAAGATGCCTCGTCGTAGCGGCTCTTCGCCTCGTAAACGGCTACGCCGCCGCACGGTTTCTCCCAGCGAATGCGCAGCGGACGGTACGCCCCGGCCTCCAGCGCCGCCAACGCTGGGTTCCGGAAGCGCGCGCCGCCCGGCAGCACGACCGGCGGGGCGACGGGAACCGCGTTGTCCCGCGCCGTGCGGATCAGCTTTTTGGCCGTGTCGCGCCCCACGGCGAAGAGGTCCGAATCCGGGCCGTCAAGCCCGTCCGCGGTGAGCGTGACGCGGACGTCCTCCGCCTGGCGGAGGACGATCTCGAGAATTCCGTATTCCTGCGCCGTAAAGCTCTGAAAGGAATCCACCATCACGGTGCTCCCGCGGAAAAAGTCGTGCCGGGAAAGGACGCCGCGCAGGCGGTCCAGGTCATCCAGAGGGTCTATGTAGCTCCGCGCCACAAGCGCGTCGTAAGCGGCAAGGATCAGCGCGATCTCCCCCATTTTTTTTCGAAGCGTCGTCTGAGGGACGGACGCCGACGCGTCCTTCATGCGCTCCGGGCTGACGCCGCACATTTTCAGTTCCGCGGAAATCCGGAGCATCAGGCCGACCAGCTCCGGGCTTTCCGCGTTCTTCCGGAAAACCTCCAGCCTGTCCCTTGCCTGTTCCACCGCTAGGCTCATAAAAATGCTCCGGCCCCCGTCGTCCAGCCTGCGGCCCGCAAAGCCGCCGCAGCGCCGCTGCGCCGCGTCCACGAGCCTGGTGAAGCTGTAAACGGAAACGCGTCTCGCATCCTTCTCGCCAAGCATTCTCAACATGGCCCGTTCGTTTTCAAAAGACGACTGCTCCGGAACGAGCAGCACGAGGTGTTCCGCCCCGTTCCGGGCAAGCTCTTTGAGCGCGGAACGAACCGCATATGTTTTTCCGCTTCCGGATCTCCCCAAAATCAGTCTCAGCATGTCCGGGTTCCCTCCTTCCGAAAGACAAACGCGGTCAAGGTCAGCCGCCGTGCCGCAACCTCAGCCAATCCACAAATTTTTCGTACAGCTCCACCGACTTCCATTCCACGTCGTAACCTTTCCCGCCCTGCACAAGTTCCATCTCGTTCCGGTTCAGGACATCCTCCAGGCTGGACGGCGCCTCCGCCGCCGGCAGGCACAGCGCGGGGAAAAGCACGCACCACCAGTTGTGACCGCGTCCCGAGCCGATCGTGACGCGCAGCGCGTCGTATTGCCCGGCCGGGAGCGTCACATTCCCGTACTGCCGCGTGGAAAAGTACATGTTGGTCAATTCGGCGTGCACCTCATCGGACGAACCCTGGCTGCGGAGCTCCTCCTCGGCCGCCCGCCGGATCTCCGGCAGACGCGCGGAAACGGCTTTTTCCGCTTCTTCGCGCGTCTTCACCCCATCCAGCATGCCGGCGCTTTCCGCAAGGATGCGGTCTCGCACCTTCAGCTTCAGAGTCTGGTCGCGCTCGGAATCCGAATTGGCAAGCACATGAAGGCGCAGAACACGGGTCTGAATATCGGAGCACTCCGCGGTAAAGCCGGTAAAGCTGAAAAGGACGGACAAAACGAACGCGAGGCATATCGACTTTTCCCAGATTTTCATGACAGGATTTCCCCCTTTTGCTTTCGGAAAAATCTTTGGCAGAAAGCTGGAAAAATATTCATATTTCGGCCCGTCCCGGAAAGAAAAGGCTCCCCGGTTCCGCCGGAGAGCCGCCAAAAAATCAGTCGAGCTTGAGCTGCTCGTTGTTCCTGTTGTGATATTCCTTCGCGGCGGCGACGAGGCCGCGGAAAAGCGGGTGCGGGCGGTTCGGACGCGAACGGAATTCCGGATGGAACTGAGAGCCCATATACCATGGATGGGAAGGAAGTTCCATCATTTCGATGATCCGGTCATCCGGAGAACGGCCGCTGAAAACGACGCCCGCCCTTTCAAATTCCTCCCGATAATCGTTGTTCACTTCAAAGCGATGGCGGTGGCGTTCATAGATCAGCGGGACGCCGCCGTAAAGCTCGGCCGCCTTCGAGCCGGACTTCAGCTTGCACGGATATTTTCCGAGACGCATGGTGCCGCCGAGCTGCTGCACGTGCTTCTGCTCCGGCATCAGGTCGATCACGCAGTTTTTGCTCTGGGGGTCGAATTCCGCGGAGTTCGCGTCCGCAAGCCCCAGCACATTGCGCGCATACTCGACCAGGGCAAGCTGCATTCCGAGGCAGATCCCGAGGAACGGCACGCCGCGCGTCCTGGCGTAGCGGATCGCCGTCACCATCCCCTCGATGCCGCGCTGGCCGAAGCCGCCGGGAACCAGGATGCCGTCCACATCCGAAAGGTATTCCTCGGCGTTTTCCTCCTCGATCTTTTCGGAATCCACCCATTTGATATTGACTCTGACTTTATTGCCGATGCCGCCGTGCGTCAGTGCTTCCGCAACGCTCAGGTAAGCGTCGCGCAGCTCGACATATTTCCCGACGATGGCGACCGTGACGCTTTCCGTAAGGGAAGTCGCGGTGCCGACCATATTGATCCAGTCCGTCAGATCCGGGCCGTGCGTATCCAGGGCGAAGCGCTTGCACACGATATCGTCCAGACGCTCCTCATGGAGCGCAAGCGGCACGGAATACAGCAGCGGCAGGTCCAGATTCTCGATCACACAGTTCTCCGCAACGTTGCAGAACAGGGCGATTTTCTTTTTGATCTCGTCGCCGACCTCGCGCTCGGAACGCAGGACGATGATGTCCGGCTGAATGCCGATGGAAAGCAGCTCTTTCACGCTGTGCTGCGTCGGCTTCGACTTATGTTCATGGGAACAGCTCAGATACGGGACAAGCGTCACATGGATAAAGAGACAGTTCTGGCGGCTGACTTCCGTGGCAAACTGGCGGATTGCCTCAAGAAACGGCTGGCTTTCGATATCGCCCACCGTGCCCCCGACTTCAATAATCGCGACATCTACATTTTCCTTGCCGGAGTAGATGCGTTCCTTGATCTCGTTCGTGATGTGAGGGATGACTTGGACGGTGCCGCCTCCATAGTCGCCGTTGCGCTCTTTCTGCAGGACGTTCCAGTACACCCGGCCGGAGGTGACGTTGCTGTTCTGCGTCAGGTTCTCGTCGATAAAGCGCTCGTAGTGGCCGAGGTCGAGGTCCGTTTCCGCGCCGTCGTCCGTCACAAAAACCTCGCCGTGCTGAAAGGGATTCATGGTGCCGGGGTCAACGTTTAAGTACGGGTCGAACTTCTGCATGGTGATGCGAAGGCCGCGCGCTTTCAGCAGTCTGCCAAGGGAAGCCGCAGTGATTCCCTTGCCGAGGCCGGAAACGACGCCGCCTGTAACGAAGATAAACTTACAAGCCATATTGTCCTCCATCCTCACACTTGTCTGTTTCCTCTGCAAGACATAACTGAATTATTATACCTTTCCCTGTCGGAAAAAGTCAAGCGCGCCTGTCTCCACAGAATTCGACGCAAAGGAAATATCCAGATGGAGCGGCACGTTCGTTAAAAATCGGCGAAAACTGTTGCGAACCGGTGCTCGGCAGCCATCTCGTCCGTATCGGCATTCTCCCGTCGCAACGCGATCGGAAGAAATATTTTCGTGCCGCAGGCTGATTTCTTGATGATTCATACCGCAGATGCTATAATGGAAAACAAGCTGAACCGGCGGGCGGCATTCTTTTTGCTTTCCATGTATGAATGGCCTCCTTTGCAGAGAAAATAACTCTCGGAGGCGCAATAGAATGAAAGATGAAGAAAAAGAAAGCGAAAACGGAAAAGAAAAAATCAACAAGCCATCGGAACAGCGCATTATCGACACGGGCTCTGTCCTGATGGGAGACGGCGTGCATACGGTTTACTGCCTGACCATCATCGGGCAGATCGAAGGCCATACCATCCTTCCGTCCCAAAATAAGACGACAAAATACGAGCATGTGATCCCGCAGCTTGTCGCCATCGAGGAATCGGCTCAGATCGACGGGCTTCTGATCATCCTGAACACGGTGGGCGGCGACGTGGAAGCAGGGCTGGCCCTCGCCGAGCTGATCGCGGGCATGAAGAAGCCGACGGTCTCCATCGTTCTTGGCGGCGGGCACTCCATCGGCGTCCCTCTCGCCGTGGCGACAAAGCATTCCTTCATCGTGCCGAGCGCGACGATGACGATTCATCCTGTGCGGATGAACGGCCTGTTGCTGGGAGTGCCGCAAACAATGGATTATTTTCAGCGGATGCAAAAGCGCATCAATCAATTTATCGCCGACCATTCGCATATTTCGCTCGAGAGGCTGAACGAGCTTTCGCTGAACACGAAAGAACTCGTGCTCGACATCGGCTCGGTCCTGGAAGGCCCGCAGGCCGTGGACGAGGGGCTGATCGATTCCCTTGGGAGCCTTTCCGACGCGATCGGCGCGCTCTATGAAATGATCGATGAGGATCGGAGAGCGCAAAAGAACAAAGGTGGTAATCATGGCGAAAAAAAGCGCAAAAGCGAATCGAAAGAATCGAAGCAGAAATCCGTCTAAAAACGTCCGGGCTGCCAAAACGTCGCGCGGAACGCCCGCCCCGCGCGACGAACAGGCGCAGCGGCAAAGGAACCAGCGCAACGCGATCCTGCTGTTTGCGGTTGGAATCCTGGTCGGGTGCTTCGTCCTGATCCAGGGGGAACATGTGTGGCGGTGGTGCCACGATGCACTGCTTGGGCTTTTTGGGAACTGCGCGATTCTGCTGCCGATCTTTCTTTTATACATATCGGTGATCACCGCGCTGGAGAAGCGGAATGAACACCCGGCGACGCGCATGGCTCTGACGGTACTTGTGATCATTCTTTTCTGCTCCGCGTTTTTCGTGTTCTCGATCGACTCCTCCATCCCGGCGGACGACTACTGGGACAAGCTGCTCGTGCTTTACGGCGGCGACGGCGTCCACACCAGTTCGGGCCTGTTCGGCGGCCTGCTCGGCATCCCGCT
>DHAI01000112.1:55138-57345 GCA_002397355.1 Ruminococcaceae bacterium UBA4958
ACGCTGATGCAGTTCTTTCACGCCATCGCGAAGCCGGCGGACACCGTTGTTTCCAATATCAGCTCTGCGCGGGAGCACAGAGCCGTCGAACGGAACCGGCAGGAAACCGCTATCGACATCCCGCTCGGCGACGAAATGCCGCGGCATCCCGTCCACTCTTCCCCGTTCATCCCAAAGCCGGCCGAGAAGCGCGCCCCCAGGAAAAACGAGACTCTGGAACACTTGAAAAAGGTCTTTTGCATCGGCCAGAATCCACAGGAACAGACGAAAAGCGACAAGGCGCAGGAACCTTCCGCCGCTTCGGAAACGTCGGAAGAGCCGGCCGTTTCCGCTTTCGCGCCGGCCGCTCCCCCGGCGGAGGACCGGGCGGCACCCACGGCGGAGCCGCTTTCCCAGGCAGCGCCCGCAAAACCGGACGCGGAACATTCCCGGATAAAAGCCGCAGCCAAGGCGGCGAAGCCGTCCCCGATTTTCCCCGATCCGCCCGAGGACGGCCGCTACCATTTTCCACCCGTCACGATGCTGGAAACGACAAGGGGCGCTTCCGAACAAGACATTGTCAATGAAATCCAGACGAACGGCCACAGGGTAGTGGAAACGCTGAACAGCTTCGGCGTGCAGACGACGTTCGTCGGGTACAGCCACGGCCCCGCCGTGACGCGCTACGAGCTCCAGCCGGCGCCCGGCGTCAAAATCAGCCGCATCACCAATCTTTCCGACGATCTTTCCATGAACCTGGCAACGGCCGGCATACGAATCGAGGCGCCGATCCCCGGCAAAGCCGCGGTCGGCATCGAGGTCCCGAACAAAAACAACACCATCGTGAGGATGCGCGAGCTGGTAGAAAGCAACAGCTTCTCCACGGCGAAAAGCAAGCTGACGGTCGCGCTCGGGCGCGACATCGCGGGCGGCGTGGCGGTTGCGGATCTCGCCAAGATGCCGCATCTTCTCATCGCCGGCGCGACCGGCTCCGGCAAATCGGTCTGCATCAACTCCATGATCGTCAGCCTGCTGTATAAATCTACGCCGGACGAGGTCCGTTTTCTGATGATCGACCCGAAGGTGGTCGAACTCGGCATTTACAACGGCATCCCGCAACTGCTCGTTCCCGTCGTCACTGACCCGCGCAAGGCCGCCGGAGCGCTGAGCTGGGCCGTTACGGAAATGCTGAAGCGCTACAAGACGTTCGCCGCGACCGGCGTGCGCGACCTGCAAGCGTACAACGCGCTCGCGGCCTCCCGCGATTTCAGGGATGAAAACGGGCAGCCGATGGAAAAAATGCCGCAGATCGTCATCATCATCGACGAACTCGCCGATCTGATGATGGCCGCCCCGAGCGAGGTGGAAGACTCTATCTGCCGCCTGGCCCAAATGGCGCGCGCCGCGGGGATGCACCTCGTCATCGCGACGCAGCGCCCCTCCGTCGACGTGATCACGGGCATCATCAAGGCGAATATTCCGAGCCGGATCGCATTCGCCGTTTCCTCCCAGGTAGACTCCCGCACGATTCTGGACATGGGCGGCGCGGAAAAGCTGCTCGGCCGCGGAGATATGTTGTTCTCCCCCGTCGGCTCCCAAAAACCGAAACGGATCCAGGGCTGCTTCGTGAGCGACAGCGAAATCGAATCGGTCGTCGGCTTTATCAAGAAATCCCAGCAGGCGGACTACAGCGAAAGCATCGCGGAGGAAATCGAACGCAACGCCGCGGAGGACAAAAAAGAAGATTCCGGCGGCAAACCCTCGGAGGACGACATGGACCCCATGATGCCGGATGCGATCAAATGCGTCGTGGACAGCGGACAGGCCTCCACCTCCATGCTGCAGAGAAGATTCCGCCTGGGCTACGCCCGCGCCGGCCGGCTGATCGACCAGATGGAGCAAATGGGGATCGTCGGGAAAGCGGACGGCTCCAAACCGCGGGAAGTGCTGATTACATACCAGCAGTGGCTTGAAATGAACATGCGGAAAGACGAGCCGCAGAAGCCGGCCACGGACGAAGCGAAGGACCCTTGAAATGGAACACGGGGAAAACGGAAGGCGGCGGATCGCCTTTTCGGCCGTCTTGGCCGCGGCGCTGCTTGTATGGCTGGTCGCCTTTCTTCTTCCGGGCGGCGCAAAGGCCAACTGGGAAAAAATATTCCGGTTCTGCGGTCTTGGCGACTACGCTGCCTATGCAGACGAAGCACCGCTTTCCGTCCATATCCTCA
>DHAI01000112.1:57562-57766 GCA_002397355.1 Ruminococcaceae bacterium UBA4958
CGTTGGGAAAGCGGACAGCATCCTTGTCGAAAGCAAGGACGGCTCCATGCTGATAGACGGCGGCACGGCGGCGAGCGGCGGCAGCGTGTGCGCCTACCTAAAAAAGCGCGGGATCCGGTCCCTCGACTTTCTGGTGAACACGCACCCGGACTCCGACCATGTCGGCGGTCTGGAAAGCGTGGTCCGGAGCTTCCCGGTCCGGCG
>DHAI01000084.1:0-4838 GCA_002397355.1 Ruminococcaceae bacterium UBA4958
GCATCTCTGTCTCGCGCGGAACTTCAGTATATCACACCGTATACCATAATGTCAATACATTTTTCAATTGTTTTCTATTTGCTTCTCCGGTACCCGATGCAACGGTAAAATTATACCATTCCATTTTTTATTTGTCAACAAGATTCAACAAATTGTATCGTTTTTACCCGTCACGACGGAAACGCCTCAATGCCGCGCCGCCAGAAAATAGGCCAGGACAATCGCGCCGAGCACAATGCGGTAATACCCGAACGGTTTGAAATCGTGCTTCTTGACATATCCCACCAGAAACCGGATGGCAAGAACAGAAACGAAGAAAGCTGCCGCCGCCGCCGTCAGCAGGACGGCCAGTTCCATCGGCGAAAAGGCAAACCCGAATTTTACCATCTTCACAACGCTTGCGCCGAACATGGTGGGAATGGCAAGGAAAAAGGTGAACTCCGCGGCCGTTTCCCTCGAAAGCCCGATGAGGATCGCGCCGAGGATAGTCGCGCCGGACCTGGAAGTACCCGGGATTACCGCAAGCGCTTGAAAAAGGCCGATAATCAGCGCGTCGCGGTAGCTGATGTCCGCGATGCGGTCCACGGATGGCACGCGATGCTTGTTCCTGTTCTCCACGAGAAGGAAGAGCACGCCATAGACGATCAGCATAATGGAAACGGTTTGGTAATTATAGAAGACCTCGTCGATTTTGTCGTTGAACGGCACAAGCGGAATCAGCGGGAGCAGGGAGACGATCACTTTTCCCCACAGCGACAGCGTATCGCGTTTCTGCCCCGGCGACTTTCGCGGAGAAAACGGATTCAGCTTGTGGAAATACAGGACCAGCACAGCAAGAATCGCGCCGAACTGGATGACGACGCGGAACATCTCCGAGAAAGCAGCCGATTCATCCAGATGAACAAATTTCTCTATCAGAATCAGATGGCCCGTGCTGCTGATCGGCAGCCATTCCGTGACTCCTTCGATGATGCCGAACAAAATGGCCTTCAGGATTTCAAGCATATGATCCCCCGCGATTCAAATGAATTACAGAATGTTTTTATTATACTGGGGACCGGCGTGAAATGCAAGGCAGCCGGTCGATTTCATTTTATTCTCCGCATGAAGGGATATGCCTGCTTTCTGACAAGACTCAGCAATTCCCGGAGTAAACATACTTCAGACGCCCCCGCGCGACGCTGCATAGGCGCTTGATCGTATCGACGGGAGTCGGTTCCAGATCGCGCGTATGGTAGCGCGGGAAAAAACGGCTGATATGGAGCGGGATCGCGGGATCGAGCGACGCAAGCCACGCGGCCTCCGCGTCCATGTCCTCCTCGGAATCGTTTCTGCCGGGCACGATCAGCGTCGTCACCTCGACATGGCAGGCCCGCGCGGAAATTGCAATGGTTTTCTTCACCGTTCCCAGGTCGCCGAGAAGCCAGTCGTAGTAGTCCTGTCGGAAGCCCTTCAGATCGATATTCATGGCGTCGATCAGGGGCAGGAGTTTACTGAGCGGCTTTTCGCAGACCGTGCCGTTCGTCACAAGGATATTCTTCAGCCCGGCAGCGTGAACAAGGCCGGCGCAGTCCCGGACATATTCAAAGCCCACAAGCGGTTCGTTGTAGGTAAACGCGACGCCGAGATTTCCGGGTGTGCGCCGGGAAAGCTCCACCGCTTTTGCGGCAAGGCGCTCCGGCGAAACGTAGATCGTCTCCGCATCACCGCCCGCCATGGAAATGCCGCTGTTCTGACAAAAGGGACAGCGGAGGTTGCACCCGAAGCTGCCCACGGAAAGGACGGAGCGTCCGGGGTAAAAGCGGCGGAGCGGTTTTTTCTCCACCGGGTCCAGGGCGACCGCGGTCAGGCGGCCGTAATTTTTACAGACAATGACACCGTTTCGGTTGGCGCGGGCGCGGCAGAAACCGGTCTGGCCAGGCTCAAGCGCACAGTGCCGCGGGCAGATCCCGCAAATCGTCTTCATTGATGCCGCACCACCTGAAAGCGGAAAAGCTGAACCGGTTCGCGCGGCCCGATGTTCGCCTTCCTGCGCGCGATGGAGACCTGCTCCTTCGCCGTATCGACGCCGGCGAGATCCGGCAGGAGGAGGCCGCAGCGGCCTCTGTTTTTCACGATCACCCCGTACCGCTTCGGGTCAAGCTCCGCTTCCGATTCGATGGATTCCGGCTCGCCGAGCACGTCCACGCTGTAAACAAGCTGCGGCAATTCCTCCGGTTCCACCGCGGGAAAGCGCGGATCATGGACGGCGGCGGATACGGCGTTGTACAGGATTTCTTCCGCGACGCAGCTCCTCGCCGGTTCGATCGTCCCGATGCAGCCGCGAAGCTGGCCGTCTTTTTTCAGGGAAACAAACGCGCCCGCGCGCGTGTGCTTCATCCCCAGCGGCACATCGTCCGGCAAAGGCGCGTATCGTCCCGTCCTCACATACGTTTCCGCGCTGAGCCGCGCAAGACGGACATAAGGGTCCTCTGCGGCGCGCCGGGCGGAAAGGCGCCTGCGCTCATCGGCTTCCATCCGTTCCCCGAAATTGCGCGTATCGTCTTTTTCCCCCGTCTGAAATGCGGCTACGCCGTAACCGACGCCAAACGGTCCCTCGTAGGAAAGCAGCTCGCTCCGCACGGCCTTCCGGTCAAACGCGCCGGACATGATCCAGTACGAGCGCAGTCCGCACTCCGCGGCGGATTCGCAGAATTCAGGGGCAAGCTCCAGCAGCTTCAGGAAATCCCCGCCGCCCAGGGCATCCGTCGCGATGCGGTCGAACTCCGGGCCTTCCGCCGCAAAGCCGTAAGGCCCGTCCGTGCGCAGCTTGTGGGAAAGGTCCCCGCTCGCAATGAATACGACGCGCCGGTCAAGCGCGTCGGCCGTCTCCGCAATGCATTGCCCAAGGCGATAATGCCGTTTCGCCGGAAGGCCGGAAAGGCCGATGCGCACAAGGCGAAAATCCGTGTAAAATTCCTGCAGGAAGCGCAGCGGGATCATGGTTGCGTGGTCCAGATTCCGGTCTTGCTCTCCCATCGTGCCGGCCGGAACGCCGGCCTTGCCGCAGCGTTTCTCCAGCTCGGAAACAAAAACCTCGTCGTAATCCGCCGCGACGCGGACTTGCGGCGCGCCGAACCGCCCGAAATCCCCCTGCGCGTGCGGCCCCGGGGAAATGTGGAAATAATCCGCGTACATGGTGGTGTGCGGGCTGGTAAGCACCACGGTGTCCGGCTTGTACTCCGCAGCGCGCTTCATCGCGGCGCGGTAAGCGTCAATCGTTTTCTGAATTTTTTTCTCCTCGCCGCGGCCGATTTCCGACAGGATGATCGGCGGATGCGGCACGGCGAACGCAGCAACAACGGACATAACACTCGCCTCCGTTACAGGTTTTCCATTATTTTGCCTGTCATACTATTATAGCACGTCCGGGAAAAAAGGCAGGCAACAGGGTGCAAAAAAATCCGCATCCGCTCCCCGCTTATCATTCGCGGGGGATCAGAACGTGATAATCTTCGTCGCGACATCGTCGAGGAACGCGCGGTCGTGCTCCACGAAAAGGATGGTGGGAGCGTCGCGCAGCAGCAGTTCCTCCAACTGGATGCGGGAAAGCACGTCCACGTAATTGAGCGGTTCATCCCATACGAGCAGATGGGAGCGCTCGCACAGGCTCCGCGCCAGCGCGACTTTTTTCTTCTGCCCTTCGCTGAAATCCGCCATGTCCTTTTCAAACTGCACGCGTGAAAAATCCAGCTTGCGGAGGATCGCCTTGAACAGGCTCTCGTCGATTCCATGCGCAGCGGCGTAATTGGAAAGGTTTCCGCGCAGCGCGGACGTGTCCTGCGGCACATAGGAAATGCGCAGGCCGCTCGCCCTCTGAAAATTCCCGGCGTACCGCAGCGGTTCCCCGCACGCCAGCTTCAGGATGCTGGATTTTCCGCAGCCGTTGGCGCCGGAAAGCGCGACGCGGTCCCCCTGCTCGACCGTAAAGCTGACCGGTTGGCCGGACGCTTTTCCATCGTAGAGAACCGATACGCGCTCCGCCAAAATCAGGCGGCGGCTATGGTACTTCTCCTGCGCCAGCTTGAGCGGCTCGGCGCTTTCGATCTCTTTCAGCAACCCCCTTTTCGCTTCGACAGCCTCCTTCTGCCGGGTTTCTATGGCCTTGGCGCGGCGCATCATCTTCGCAGACTTGTGGCCGACGTAGCCTCGGTCTACCTTCAGACCGGAGCCAGGCGCCGCATACTTGGATTTTTCCACCTTCGCCGACCATCCGGACGTGCGGGCCGCAGCCTGCGACAGGCGGGAAATCTCCCTCTTCAGTTTCGCGTCCTGTTCGGTTTCGTACCTGTCCCTGCGCTGCTTGTCGGCAAACCATTCGGAAAAATTTCCCTGCCTGACCTCGACGGACGTCCTGTTGATGGACATCACGTGATCGATGCAGCCGTCGAGAAACGCGCGGTCGTGGGAAACGAGAATAAATCCCTTTTTGCCGCGCAGATAGCGGCTGACCATCTCGCGCCCGCGCAGGTCAAGGTGGTTTGTCGGCTCGTCGATAAGAGGGAACCGGTTTTCTCCCAGGAACAGCGCCGCCAGCAGCACCTTGGTACGCTCCCCGCCGGAAAGAGTCCCGAACGGACGCCGCAGGGCGTCTTCCCCCACCGCGAGGCGGGAAAGCTCGCGCTCCCGTTCCCAATCCGCCGCGGAGGGGCAGAGCCGTTCCATTACGACGCCTGTTTCCAGGCTCCTGTCCGGCACCTCATACGGGAAATATGCAAAGTCCACCCCGGCGGCGATGCTGCCATGGTACTCGTATTCCCCGCACAGAAGGCGCAGGAACGTCGTTTTTCCCCGGCCGT
>DHAI01000084.1:5021-5171 GCA_002397355.1 Ruminococcaceae bacterium UBA4958
TTTCCCCGGCCGTTCCGCCCGGTGAGCCCGAGCCGCCAGTCGGTGTCGAGCCGCACGCTGACGTGCTCGAAGATATTGTCGTAACTGCCTTCATAGGCAAAAGTAAGATCCTGAACCCGGATCAGGGACATTGCCTCATCCTCCTTCACA
>DHAI01000046.1:0-251 GCA_002397355.1 Ruminococcaceae bacterium UBA4958
CTTTATGACGCGCATGTTCAGGCAACGGATGTGGAAACCGCGAAAAAGGTGCTTGCGGATATCCGCGATGAGGAAAAGGCGCATATCGGCGAGCTGATGACGCTGTTGCGGACACTCGACCCGCAGGAAGCCGAGCTCTTCGCCTCCGGCGAAACGGAAGTCCGCGAGATGCTGAGCGGACTGGGGATCGACGTCGCGGCGGGAAAACCGCCGGAAGGCGGCGCGGAATCCGCGACGGTTGGCAGCCTGAT
>DHAI01000046.1:310-445 GCA_002397355.1 Ruminococcaceae bacterium UBA4958
GAAGATTGATTCCGCCGTGGTGAGGGCGGCGCGGAGAGCCATGACCGGGAGGCGGTTCCTGCATGTTTTCGGCCCGCTCGGCGTCGGCGTTTCGAGCGTTGCGCTCGACGACTCCGACGCGCTGGGGGAAGTCGA
>DHAI01000046.1:566-1115 GCA_002397355.1 Ruminococcaceae bacterium UBA4958
TCCGACGCGCTGGGGGAAGTCGAGAAGGACGGCCTGATCACGACGAGGGGCCGGAAATACGTGGAGATCCCGCTTGTTTACAATGATTTTGCGCTGCTTGCCAAAGACCTGGAAAGCGCGCGGAAAACAGGCGTTCCCGTCGATCTGTCCAAGGCGGAGCAATCGGCCGAGGCGTGCGCACTTGCGGAAGACAGACTGATCTTTTTCGGGGATGTCGCGCTCGGGTACGAGGGACTGCTGACGGCGCAGGGTGTCAGAAGAAACGAGCGGCAGGATTGGAGCACGGGAGAAAACGCCTTTTCCGACGTTGCGTCCGGCCTTTCCTACCTGACGGAAAAGGGTATCTACGGCGACTATGCGCTCGTGGTGAGCCCCGATCTGTGGATGCAGCTGCAGAGGCTGCAGCCGGGAACCGGCCTGCTGGAAATCGACCGGATCGCCAAGCTGGTGGAGGGCCGCCTCTACAAAACGCCGGTATTGGGCAGCGGTAAGGCGGTGCTGGTCGCCTCCGATGAAAGGAATATGGATCTTGCGGTCGGCCAGGACATG
>DHAI01000046.1:1342-3428 GCA_002397355.1 Ruminococcaceae bacterium UBA4958
CCGTCGTGGTCTTCGCGTAATCTTTCCGGTACAGTCTGTCGATTCATGAGAAAAGGAGCTGTTTTATATGGGACTCGTTGATTTTTATCGGTGCGAAGTGTGCGGCAACATCGTCGCTTTGATCAAAAAGGGCGGCGGAACGCTGACCTGCTGCGGCCAGGAGATGACAAAGCTCAAGGCAAACTCGACCGACGCCGCAAAGGAAAAGCATGTGCCGGTCGTCACGAAAGAAAACGGCAGGATCAAGGTCGCCGTCGGTTCGACGCTGCATCCAATGCTGCCGGAGCACCATATCGAGTGGATCGCGCTCGTCGCGGGGAACAGGGTGGAGTTCAAGTTCCTCAAGCCCGGCCAGGAGCCGAGGGCGGAATTCGCAGGGGCCGAATCCGGCACGGTTTACGAATACTGCAACCTGCACGGCCTTTGGAAGGCGGATTTCTGAGGCGGAGCTCTTCCGGCGGCCAGGGCCGGGGGGAATAGACATGGAAGAACCTTCGGCCGTGAACGCGGCGCATATCCCGTCAGGCGACAATAAAATAAATGTTGTAAAATCCTGCCTGAAGGTTCCAGCGGGCAGGATTTTGTCATGCGGCCCGGTAAAAATAGCCGTGAAAGGGGATATTAGCAGATGAAAACAATTTACTTTGCCGGCGGATGCTTCTGGGGAGTCCAGAAGTATTTCGACCAGTTCGACGGAGTGGAAGACACGGTTGTCGGCTATGCCAATGGAAGAACCGAAAATCCTTCGTATGAGCAGGTGAAAGCTTCCGGCCATGCCGAGACCGTGAAAATCACGTTTGACGAAAGCAAGACAACCCTTACGGAATTGCTCGGCCGGTATTTCCGGATCATTGACCCGCTTTCCGTCAACAGACAGGGAAACGACGCGGGAACCCAGTACCGTACCGGGATTTACTACCCGGAACCGGAGATGCTGCCGGAGATCGAAGCATATGTCCGCAAGGTTCAGGATAAACTTGGAAGGCCCCTTGCGGTGGAAGTGAAGTCTTTGGATAATTTTTATCCCGCTGAGGAATACCATCAAAAATACCTTGAAAAAAATCCGGGCGGATATTGTCATATCGCTCAGAGGTTCTTTACCGGGCGGAAATAACGCGTCCGCGCCGGTTCCACGGGTATGCCTGACCAGGATTTTTGAGAAAGCCCCCCGGAAAAGGCGGTCCGCCCGGACCAATCGGACGGATCGGCCGATGCTGAGGAATGTGCGGTTTCCGCGTTTTCCGGGGCGCTGCTTCCGGCTTTTTTACACGCATGATTTTGAGTTGCGCATAAATTCAACAATAGTTTCCACAGACCTGCCAAAACAAATATGCAGTTGGCAGAAATTTAAAAAAAGCGCGGGGAAAGTGCGGAGATCGTTAGAAAAACATTGACAACAAGGGCCGGTCGGGTATATTATATTATAAAAACATACAAAACATATATAGCATATATAATTTATATTAAAAGAGGGTGACTTTATGAAGATGAATTTATTCGGCAATTTTTTAACGGAACCCGCGATATGTTGCAGCGCCGTGTGTACAGGGGCAGAATCGGCCGGTTCCTTTTGCTTTGCCTTGCCTGACGGGCGAATTTCAATGGAGTAAAAGGCTGTCGGACCGAAGAATCCGGCAGCCTTTTTCTGTTGTGTCCCATCCGCGGCGCTTCCATGCTTTTTGGCGAGGCAGGCTGTCAACGTGAGGACAAAGCTTTGAGACGGTTCCGCGGCGGGTGCGCCCGGCGGCGCCGCAATCGGAAAGATGTCACGGCGGTCAATTACGCCGACAGAAGGAGATAACTGTAATGAAAACAAACTGGGTTGTTGGGAAACGGCTTTTGAGCCTGATTTTGGCCGGCGCCATGGCGCTCGCCATGGCGGGCTGCGGCCAGGGCCAAGGCCAGTCCGGAGCAGGCTCATCCGCCGCGGGCACGGTAAGCGCGGGGACGGCGAAAGCAAACAAAGACATCGTGAACATCGGCGTCACCGACACGCTCGGGTCGCTGAACCCGTTCGCGATCGACCAGACGGAGATCAACAAATATGCCACCGCGATGATGTTCCTGCCGCTGGTGGAATTGAACG
>DHAI01000046.1:3676-21719 GCA_002397355.1 Ruminococcaceae bacterium UBA4958
GACGTCGCCTTTACGCTCACCCGCCTGTGCAGCCCCGTCATCGCCAACGTGACGCTTCAGATGTCGGCTTTCGCCGGAACGGGCGACGACGGCTTCATCGCAAAGGGCGCGGATACGTTCTCCGGCGTAAAGGTCCTGGACGACAAGACGCTTACGCTCACGACGAAAGAACCCATGAGCCTCGTGACCTTTGAAAACACCTACGCGCGCTATATCATGACCGTCCCGAAGCACGTCCTGGGCAGCGTTTCCGAAGACGAGCTCGCCAAAGACCCGTGGTTCAACAAGCCGACCGTTGTCGACGGGCCGTATATGGCGACGGCGGTCGACTCCGACCATTATATTTCCTATGAGGCCAACAAAAACTACTGGAAGGGCGCTCCGAAAATCGCCAAGATGAACATCAAGATCGTCTCAGCCGACCAGATCCTTCCGGGACTGAAATCGGGCGAGATCGACTTTATTCAGCCGACCATGGCCGCGACTCCGCAGGAGGACGACGCCAGCATCGAAAAGCTTGAAAACGTCAGCGTGACCTACAGCGATCCCGTGACGACGCAGTCCATGTTCCTGAACACGAAAAATATCCCCGATGCCAGAGTGCGCAAGGCGATCCTTTACGCCATTGACCGCCAGATGCTTCTCAAAAATCTGTTGAAGGGCAAGGGGGAAATCGTCGACGGTTTCGTGACGTCCGTAAGCCCGTATTACGACAAGTCCGTCCAGGCGACGGAATACAGCCAGGAGAAAGCGAAGGCCCTGCTCAAGGAAGCCGGATGGGACAGCGGCAAGACTCTGACGTACTATATCAACTCCGGCGATACGACTTTCGTCAACGGCAGCAACGTGATCAAGGAAGAGCTCCGGCAGGTGGGCGTCAATGTGGACATCCGCACCGTCGACCTCACGACGCTGATGGATAAGGCGAGCTCCCAGAGCTTCGACCTGATGACGGTCCAGTACACTTACGCTCCGGTCGACCAGTACCCGGATATCATGTGGCTGCTCGGCGGGCCCGGAAGCTGGACCAACTTTGCCTCCGACACGGTGAACGAAGCGCTCGCCAAAACGCAGACCTCGACAAACAACGATGAGCTGAAACGCCAGTATACGGCGATCGACAAGGTCGTTCAAGACCAGTGCCCGATGATCGACCTCTATGTCATCCGTTCCCTCGGGGCGGCGAACAAATCCTTGAAGAACGCCCACCCGAACGTTTACGGCTCGTTCACGAACATTCAGGATTGGGAATTTGAGTAAAGCGTGTTTTTCCCGCGCTTTCGAGGAAGCCTCGGCCGCCGCGCATCCGGCGGCCGAGCTCCGCGGAACCGGCGGCGAAATAGATTCCCCGCATTCGGAGCGGCGGCGCGAGAGGGCGAATCGAATGGCAGATCTGTTGGAAGTCAGGAATCTTGAAGTTACATTCCACGGCGACGGGGCCGACGCGGTGCGTCTGGACAAAATCAGCTTTTCCGTCAAGAGGGGGGAGTTCCTCTGCATCGTGGGGGAGTCCGGGTGTGGAAAGAGCGTGACCTCGCTCGCCGTGATGGGGCTTTTGCCCGCCAACGGCCAAGTGACGGACGGCGAGGTGCTCTTTGAGGGCACGGACCTTTTGAAGCTGTCGGACAAAGAGTTGGACCGCTGCCGCGGCGACGAAATCACCATGGTTTTCCAGGACGCCCTGACCTCGCTGAACCCCGTGTTCACAATCGGGAATCAGATGACGGAAAGCATCCGCGCCCACATGCCGCTCGAGAAAGGGGAGGCGCGCAGGCGGGCCGTTTCGCTGCTGGGGCGCGTCGGCCTTCCGCAGCCTGAGGCGATGATGAAAAAGTATCCGTTTGAGCTCTCCGGCGGCATGCGCCAGCGCGTCATGATCGCGATGGCGCTTTCCTGCAACCCGAAGCTGCTGATCGCCGACGAACCGACCACGGCGCTCGATGTGACGATTCAGGCCCAGATCATGCGCCTGCTGCGGGAATTGCAGCGGGAGTTCTCCATGGCGGTCGTCCTCATCACGCACGACATCGGCCTCGTGGCGCAGATGGCGGACCGCGTCCTCGTCATGTACGCCGGGCAGATCGTAGAGCAGGCCGAGGTGCACGACCTGTTTCACCACCCGGCCCACCCGTACACCAGGATGCTGCTCCGGACGGTGCCGAGCACGAAGGATTCGGCGGACAGGGTGCTGGAATCCATTCCCGGAACGGTTCCGGAAAATTACTATGAGATGACCGGCTGCCGGTTCGCCGACCGGTGCCCCCGGGCCGGGGAAGCGTGTTCGCGGCCGCAGCCGTTCTGCGCCGTTTCGGAAAACCACCTGGCGCGCTGCTGGCGCTGCCGAAGCCATCCGGCGCAGGGGGAGGACGGGAAAACCTATGGCTGATCAGCAACCGATTTTATCGGTGGAGCATCTGAAGAAATATTATCCGATCAGGGGCGGAATCATCCCGCATACCCTCATGCAGGTGAAGGCTGTGGACGATGTGAGCTTTTCCATCCGGGAGGGCGAGACGCTCGGCCTGGTCGGGGAATCCGGGTGCGGGAAGTCGACGGTCGGACGCCAGATCGTCGCGCTGGAGCGCCCGACATCCGGGCGGGTCCGCTACCGGGGCGTCGTCATTTCCAGCCTGCCGGAACGAAAGCTCGGCCCCATCCGGACCAGCCTCCAGATGATTTTTCAGGACTCCTATTCCTCCCTGAATCCCCGCAAACGAGTCTTCGACATCCTGGCGGAGCCGATGCTGTACCATAAGATGGTCGCGCGCGCCGACGCGGATGCGGAGGTCGAGCGCCTCCTGGGCCTTGTCGGGCTGCCGAAAGACAGCAAGGGGCGCTACCCCCATGAATTTTCCGGAGGCCAGCGCCAGCGCATCTGCATCGCAAGGGCGCTTTCCCTGCGGCCGCGCCTGATCGTCTGCGACGAGCCCGTCAGCTCGCTCGACGTTTCCATCCAGGCGCAGATTTTGAACCTGCTGCGCCGCCTGCAGAAAGAGCTCGGGCTGACCTACCTGTTCATCGGCCACGGGCTCGGTGCGGTGCATTATGTCAGCGACAGGATCGCCGTCATGTACCTCGGCAGGATCGTCGAGGTCGCGAAAGCCCACGAGCTTTTCGCCCATCCCGCGCACCCGTACTCGCAGGCGCTGTGCGCGGCGGTGCCGAACCCCGACCCGGACGACCGCAGGGAGCCGCTGGTCCTGAAAGGGGAGGTCGGCTGGCAGGTGGAGAAGACGGGAAAGCGGGAGCAAAGCCGCGGATGCCGGTTTTACCCGAGGTGTCGCATGGCGAAGCCCTCCTGCCTCGGAAGGGATCCTGCCCTGGAGCCGGTTTCGCCCGGCAGCGGCCATCTCGTGGCCTGCCCGTTCGCAGTCAGCCGCGAAACGCCGGGAAAGGACGGATAGACGAACGATGTGGAAATATATTGCGAAGCGTATTCTCATCTCCATCCCGGTGCTGATCGGCATCACGGTCATCGACTATTTCCTGATGAGCCTTGCCGGCAGCCCCCTGAGCATGATGGCGGGCCCGCGCGCCTCCAAGGCGGCCCTTGCGGCGAAAGGCGCCCAGCTCGGACTTGACAAACCCGTGCTGGTCCAGTATTTTCTCTGGCTTTCGCAGATCCTTGCCGGAAACTTCGGCTATTCCATCAAGGGCAAGGAAGCGGTGTCTTCCCTGATCGCGTCCCACCTGGGCCCCACGCTGCTGCTGATGGGCGTCTCGCTGCTGCTGAGCATGGTCGTCGCCGTGCCGGGCGGCATTTACAGCGCGACGCACCAGAGCAAAAAAGGCGACTACATCCTGATGGGCCTTTCGTACCTAGGAAACAGCATCCCGAGCTTTTTCCTGGCCATGATGCTCATCTTCGTGTTCACGGTCAGGCTGAACTGGCTGCCGTCGGGCGGCATGGCCACGCTTGGCGCCGACCTCGGCGGCGGCGATGTGGCCGTGCATATGGTGATGCCGGTGATCGTCCTCACCGTTTCCATGGCCGGCACCAATATCCGGTACATCCGGAGCGCGGTGCTGGAGATCCTGCAGCAGGACTATCTGCGCACGGCGCGCGCCAAGGGCATCGGGCGCTTTAAGGTGATCAACAAGCACGCGCTGCGCAACGCGATGATCCCGGTCATTACGGTGTTCGGGATGGAGATCCCCACGCTTTTCGGCGGTGCGATCATCGTGGAGCAGGTGTTTTCCTGGCCCGGGCTCGGGCTGCTGACGATGTCGGCGATCGTGAACCGCGACTACCCCGTCATCATGGGGGTAAGCCTCGTCGCGGCGCTGGTGGTTCTTCTGGGAAACCTGCTGACCGACGTGCTCTACGCGGTCGTCGACCCGACGATCCAATATCATTAGAGCGAGGGAGGAAACAAAATTTTGATTCAGCTGAAAAAGCGGGCGTGGAGCAGCGAAAGCTTCGGCCATATTGTCTGGCGGCGGTTCAGAGCGCACCGGTTTTCCTTTTTCTGCCTGATTTTGCTTGCCGCCCTGACGCTTTCGGCCATTCTTGCGCCCGTCATCGCCCCGCACGATCCCAACGAGATCGCCGGCATGTTCAGCGCGGCGCCGACCGCGGAATTTCCGCTCGGCACCGACCAGATCGGCCGCGACGAGCTCAGCCGGCTGCTTTACGCCGCGCGCGTCTCGCTGCTGGTCGGCTTTCTGGCGACCGTCATTTCCACGGCGATCGGCGTGGTGCTCGGGCTGCTTTCCGGTTATTTCGGCGGCTGGGTGGATATGGTGATCATGCGGTTTACCGATATGGTCATGTCGTTCCCATACATTCTGCTCGTCCTGGTGGCGGCGGCGATTTTCAGACCGGGCATGTGGAATATCATCCTGATTCTCGGCTTTGTCGACTGGCCCGGCGTCGCGCGGCTGGTGCGCGGAAGCACCCTTTCGCTGCGCGAATCGAATTTTGTGAAGAGCAGCGTTGTGGCCGGCATGTCGAAAGCGCATATCCTCTTCTCGGAAATCCTGCCGAACACCACGGCGCCCATCCTGATCTACGCCACGCTGGTGCTCGCCATGTCCATGCTGGACGAAGCGGCGCTGAGCTTCCTCGGCATGGGCGTCCAGCCGCCCATGCCGAGCCTTGGCAACATGCTGAACGGCGCCCAGTCGCTTACCATCCTGACGAGCAAGCCGTGGCTCTGGCTGCCGCCCGGGCTGATGATCGTCGTCCTTGTCATGTGCATCAACTTCGTCGGCGACGCGCTGCGCGACGCGATGGACCCCACTTCGATCCACCGGACGTGAGCGGCGGCGGGGCCGGCCGATTTTGATAGGAAGGAGAGTTGGAACATGATTCAGCCGAAACGGATAACGGACAATTTCCTCAGCCTTGCGGCCATCGACAGCCCCTCGTACGGGGAGCGGAAGATGGCGGACCGCCTGACCGCCGCGCTGAAAGAGCTGGGCCTTTCCGTCGAGGAGGACGGGGCGGCCGAAGCCCTGCGCGGGAACGCCGGCAACCTTTTTGCGCGCCTGCCCGGCACAGGGACTCCGCTCCTTTTTACCGGGCATATGGACACCGTGGAGCCTTCCGCCGGGAAAAAGCCGCAGCTGCACCCGGACGGCACCGTCACAAGCGACGGAACGACCGTCCTCGGAGCGGACGACCTCGCGGGCGTCACGATCCTTTTGGAGGCGCTCGCTTCCATCCGGGAGGATGGGCTTCCCCACCCGCCGCTGGAAATCCTCTTCTCGGTTGCGGAAGAGCCTTACGACCGCGGAAGCGAGGTGTTCGACTTCGGCAAAATACGTTCCCGGGAAGCCTATGTGCTCGACCTGAACGGCAAAGTGGGGGGCGCCGCCTACGCCGCTCCCTCCATCTGCTCGTTTACCGTTACCATCGGGGGAAAATCCTCGCATGCGGGCTTTGCCCCCGAAAAGGGCGTGCATGCGATCGCGGCCGCCGCCCGGGCGATTGATAAGCTGAAGATGGGCTGTGTGGACGGCGAAACGACCTTGAACGTCGGCATGATCGCCGGCGGGACGGCCACCAATATCGTCCCGGACCTCTGCACCGTGAAGGGCGAGCTGCGCTCCTATTCCCATGCGAAAGCGGAAGCCCTGCTGGATTCCGTCGCCGGGACTTTTTCCCGGGCCGCGGTTTCCCTGGGAGCTTCCTGCAAGATGGAGAGCCGATTCGGGTGCCGCGCATACGAAATTTCCCGCAGCGAACCGGTCGCGCGCCGGTACGCCGACGCCTGTGAAAAAGCCGGCGTGCAGCCGGATTTTTTCAGGACGTTCGGAGGCAGCGACGCCAACCAGCTCAACCAGCACGGAATTCGCAGCCTTGTGATTTCCAGCGCGATGTATCTGCCGCATACCTGCCGGGAATACACCCGCGTCGCGGACATGGCGAAAATGGCGGAAATCGTCCGGACGATGATGCTTCATGCGTAGAAGAGCTCTGCCCGCTGCGGGCCGCGGGCCGGAGGACGGCCCACATGCGGATGGCCGGAAGCAGTTTCATTTCCCATCCCGAAAGGAATTTACGATATGTCTCCGCAGAAGAACGAACTGAATACGAAGCGAAAGAGCGAAAGACTCGGAATTCTTCTTTCCATGCTCTCGAATGTTTTTTTCGTGACGCTGGAACTGTGGATTTCTTATTTGTCGCATTCGCAGGCGGTGCTGATCGACGGGATTTTCGACGGATGCGAAACGCTTCTTCTGATTTTTTCCCTCTGGCTCATGAGGTATCTTTACCAGCCCATCAGCGAAAAACGGCCGATCGGCTATTCCAATCTGGAGCCGTTTTACATGATCTTGAAGGGCCTGCTTTTCTTTATCGTAGCGGTCATGATGGCGGTCTCCAGCATCCGCTCGTTGTTCACAGAAGGAAATCAGGTCAACATCAATTTCGTCTTCGATTTTGAGATGATCGCGGCCGCCTATGGAGTCGCGGCGTATTTTATCCTGCGTCGCATCAATAAAAAAGCCAGGTCGCAGATCTTGTATCTGGAAGTTAAGGAGTGGGGCTTCGATATTTTCAGCAGTTTGGGGACCGGAGCCGCGTTCCTGCTCGCATATTGGGCACAATTTTCACCGCTTCGCTTCCTTGCGACGTACTGCGATCCGATTATCGCGCTGGTCGTGGTGGCATATACGCTGCCGGTTCCGCTCAAAGCGGTGAAGTCCGGCTTTGAGGAGCTTTTTTTCCTGAGTCCCAAAGAAGAAATTATCGAGAAGGTAAAAGCCGTCGGCGTTCAGGTGGCCGGAGACCATGGAATTCAGGAGGACCGGTTGGACTTCGACGTCGTCAAAACGGGACGCCGTCTCTGGATCAGCATTTATATCAGAATTGACGAGGATTTCATCGATGTGAGCTTGTTCCGCACCATCCACGCCGAGCTTGTATCGCGGTATGCTCCCCTGGCGGATATGGTCGACGTGGATGTGATCCCCGATATTGAGGCCGACTCATGAATAAAGGTGTGCAAGATGAAGAACCCATTGCGTTATCAGACAACAAAATATGACTGCGGGCCCGCATCCCTGGAAAATGCAATCACGTATCTGTTCAAAAGAGAGGAGATCCCCCCCGCAATTCTGAAGAGCATCGCCATTTACTGTCTGGACCGGTATAACGCCAAGGGCGAATATCCGAAAGGCGGCACGTCCTCAATGGCCATGAAATATCTCAGCGATTGGCTCAACCGGTACCGCGCCGTCTATAAATTCCCCATCCGCTGCGAATTCATCACCGGCCGGGAAGTGCGTTTCGACGGGAAAAGCAAACTCATTTCCTGCCTGAAGCGCGGCGGCGTCGCCGTCCTCCGGGTATGGCTCGGCTGCGGACATTATGTGCTTTTGACAGGTTTCGACGAGCGGCACGCCTTTGTGTTTGATCCCTATTTCAGAAAAAAGCCTTTTGCGAACAGGGAAATTCTGATGATTGGCGACCGGCCGATGTGCATGAACCGCAAGGTTCCGTTCAGCGTGTTGAATGCGGAAGGAAAAAGTCCTTATGAAATGGGCGCGGTGGAGGGCAGGGACGCCACCCTGCTCTACAATCTGAATACGATCCGCGCCGGAGACCCGGACAATTTGCCGTGACCGGCGCGGGAGCCGCAGGGCGGAACACGCGTCAGGAATCGTCTTTCTTGAGGCACCTTTTTCTGACGAAAATCACGATGACCGTAACGGCGAGCAAGGCGAGAAGGACAATGGCGACCATCGAGTAGACGTCGACATAGTGTGCGATCGTCTCCCAGGCGTTCTCGGCGATCTTTCCGAGCAAAACCAGAACCGTGTTCCAGATAAAAGTGCCGAGGAACGTCAGAGTTAAAAATGAACCGGGCTTCATTTTGGCGACTCCTGCCGGTATGGAGATCAGGCTGCGCACGATGGGGACGAACCGGCAGAAGAACACCGCCTTGTTTCCGCGCTTCAAAAACCAATTTTCCGCTCTTTTGACGTCTCCTTTTTTCAGGTGAAGATGTTTGCCCAGTTTACCGTCGAACAGACGCTCGAGGCGTTCCGTATTCAGAACCCTGCCGATCACGTATAAAATGACCGCTCCCATAACGGAACCGGCCGTTGCGGCCAGAATGACGCCCCATACGTCCATCGCGGTATAGGTCGTCATAAATCCCCCGAAGGTCAGGATCACCTCGGACGGTATCGGCGGGAAAATGTTCTCGATCATGATCAGTAGGAAAACGCCGATGTAGCCGAATTGATTGAGAATTTCAAGAATGGTTCCCTGCATTGATACCCTCCAGATCGCCTGCGTTGTTTCCTGAATGGTCGTAAGATCTATTTCATGGCGGCAGAAGCGGGAAAACGTCTTTGCCGAAATCCTTCCGCGGCGGGAATGATCCGGCGCGCTTCCACATCGCGGCGGCGGAAACTTCCCGTTTTCCATTACTATCTCCATATTTTAGCCGATATTTAGGATTAAGCCCGTGAAAAGTTTCGGGACGAATAAAATGGACAATGCCGAAAGAGCATTGTCCGCGTAAAAAACAAAATCTGCCAGCGGCAGCCCGTATCCCGCCGGTCATGCTTTTCAGCGCGATGCGGCAAGCTCTCTGAAAGGGCGGCGCAACTGAAACGCGCGATTGCAGGAATGCGGGATCATAAAACGACTTCAATCCCGGCCGTTGGCCACAATTCAACTATATCATATTCCATATGCCATTTCAAGATACGCCGCTTTGCTTTTCTGCGGCCTTTGCACGGCAAAAAAGGGCATTCCCGGGAAACCGGGGATGCCCTTCGACAAATTGATTCGGTACGGGAGGAAAATGCGGCTTCTCAATCCGCTTTTCCGGCGCAGCCGAGCACGCAGTTGATCTTGTGCTCCACGAGCGCCTTGATAGCCGCGCGGCCGTCGCCCAGATATTGGCGCGGATCGAAATGCTCCGGATGCTCGGAAAAATGCTTCCGGATGCTGCCGGTCATGGCGAGACGGAGATCGGAATCGATGTTGATCTTGCAGACGGCCATGGTGGCGGCCTTGCGCAGCATCTCTTCCGGGATGCCGATGGCGTCGGGCATCTTGCCGCCGTATTGGTTTACCATCTTGACGAATTCCTGCGGAACGGAAGAAGCGCCGTGCAGGACGATCGGAAAACCGGGCAGACGGTCGGAGACCTCCTTGAGGATGTCGAACCGGAGCTGCGGTTTCTGGCCGGGTTTGAACTTATAGGCCCCGTGGCTTGTCCCGATGGCGATGGCAAGCGAGTCGACGCCCGTGCGGTTCACGAAGTCCTGCACCTGGTCCGGGTCCGTGAACTGGGCCTTGTCGTCCGCCACGTTCACGGCGTCCTCGATGCCCGCGAGGCGGCCGAGCTCCGCTTCCACCGTGACGTTGCGCGCGTGCGCGTAAGCGACAACCTTCTTCGTTTCCGCAATGTTTTCTTCGTACGGCTTGGAAGAACCGTCGAACATGACGGAGGTGAAGCCGCCGTCGATGCAGTCTTTGCAGACCTCATAGGAGGGGCCGTGGTCCAGGTGGAGCACGATCGGGATTTCCGGATGCTCGACGACCGCCGCCTCGACGAGCTTGACAAGGTAGGTGTGGGTGGCGTATTTGCGCGCCCCGGCGGAGGCCTGGAGGATCACCGGCGCCTTCAGCTCGGAGGCCGCTTCGGTGATGCCCTGGACGATCTCCATGTTGTTGACGTTGAATGCCCCGATAGCATAGCCCCCGGCATAGGCTTTCCGGAACATGTCCTTTGTATTGACCAACGACATTGGCTGTCACTCCTCTGATAATTGTAGGTTTCAAAAACCGTATGATTGCAGACTGTAAATATTATAGCGCAATTTCGGGCAAAAAGGAATACTTCCCCCGAAACATTGTTGATTTTTTCACATAGCCTTCGCGCGGAACAGCTCCGGGTGGTGGCGGCTGTAATGGAACAGCACCTGCTGCGCCACGCCGGCATGCGGCCCGAACCACTCGGGGTTCCGGCCTGGAAAGAGCGTTTTCAGCGCGCGGTTCATCCACACGTCCCGCGGAAACACCTCCAGCCGGTGCATCCCGTAAAGGAGCGCGCAGTCCGCCACCTTCGGCCCGACGCCGGGCAGGGACGTCAGACGGGCTCTCGCCTCGTCGGCGGGCAGGCGCTCCAGCGCGCCCAGGTCGAGCGAGCCGGAGGCCACGCGGCGCGACGCTTCCAGCACATAGGGCGCGCGGAAGCCCAGCCCCAGCGCGCGCAGGTCGGTTTCCCGCGCGGAGGCGAGCGCTTCCGGCCCCGGGAACGAGCGCCGTCCTCCTGCGCCCGGGATCGCGCTGCCGTAAGCCGTGCACAGGCGTTCCACCATGCCGCGGATGCGGGCGATATTGTTGCATTGGGAGAGGATGAACGAGCAGAGCGCTTCCCACGGTTCCTGACGGAGAATCCGGATTCCCGGCGCATAGCGAACCGCGGCGGCGAGGACAGGATCTTTTGCCGCAAGCTCCGCGCGGATCGGCGCGTAATCCGTAGCCATGTCGAAGTAGCGGCCCCAGTAGCCGTCCTCCAGATCTTTCCGCAGCCCGCTTTCCGTGAGCAGAAGGTGTTTCCCGCCCGCGGCGCCGTCCCAGGCCCCGCCGGGCAGGCGCCGCCAGCGGAAGCACTGGCCGCAGTCCAGCGACTGGCCGAGTTGCTCCAGGTCCATGACAGGTTTCTCCCCTTTCCGCACTTTTTCCGAGCTATCATAGCACAAAAAAATTTATGGTACAACCGCTTGACAAATACGGAATGTAGAGGCGCATTTTTTTCCGCTTTCCCATATACAATCTTTTGACATTTTGGGAAAACCGGTCTTGCGGCAGACTTCTCAACACTTTCCACAGAGTTTTCAACCGAATTTTCCCACAGATTCCACCGCTTTTTGACAATCCATGCAAATACGGTCAGTATAAACGGCTTGCCGCCGGGGAAAACGACATGTATATTCCGCATCGTAACGATAACTGCGCCGAAACTTTTTGGGGAGAGGTTCCTCGGGCAAAATTGCGGGCCGCTGTGTTGAATTCATATGTTTTGTGTTATAATAAAAAAAGTAGAAAAAAGAGAAAAAGTAAGGAGTTTTTGATAGATGGAGCAGAAAAAGATCAATCCGCCGGAGGATGTCGTCGCCGGTCGGAACGCCGTGGTCGAGGCGCTCCGGAGCGGGCGGCCGATCGACAGCCTTTACGTGGCGCGCGGCGACAGGTCCGGCAGCCTGAGGGCGCTCGTCGCGCAGGCGCGGAAACTGGACATCCCCGTGAAGGACGCCGACCCCGTGAAGCTGGATCACCTCTGCGGCGGGGCTGTGCACCAGGGCGTGGTGGCCGTTGCGGCGGCGAAGGCGTACGCCTCGCTCGACGATATTTTTGCACTCGCGGCGGAACGCAACGAACCGCCGTTCCTTATCATCGCGGACGGACTGGAAGATCCGCACAACCTCGGCGCAATGCTCCGCGTGGCGGAATGCGCCGGGGCGCACGGCGTCGTGATCCCGAAGCGGCGCAGCGTCGGCCTTACCTGGGCCGTCGGGAAAGCGAGCGCGGGCGCGGTGGAGTATGTTCCCGTGGCGCGCGTGGCCAATCTGGCCGCCGCGGTCGACGAGATCAAGTCGCGCGGCGTCTGGGTTTACGCGGCGGACGTGGGCGGCCAAAACTGGTGCGAGACGGACTTTTCCGGCCCCGCGGCCGTCGTGATCGGTTCGGAGGGCTTCGGCGTAAGCCGGCTGCTGCGCGAGAAAGCCGATTTCGTCATATCTTTGCCGATGCTGGGCAAGATAAATTCGCTGAATGCATCCGTCGCCTGCGGCGTTGTCTGTTACGAGATTGTCCGGCAGAGGAAGGGCATTCGCGCAAAATAATACGGGAGAGCGGATCAAGATGAAAGACGAAAGGGATGTTCCGCGCAGCGATTATTCCGTCGACGAGATCTTGCTGGAAGAGGAAATCCGGAAAAGGCGGGAAAAACACGCGCCGGAACCGAGGACCAAAGAAAAACGGACCGGTGGCCGCGGGGACGGCCGCTCGGCTTCACGCGCCGCGGAGGAGATCCTCCACAGCGCGCGAAAAGCGCTGAATATGGAGGCGGGCGGCGCACCCGCCGGGAAACCGGAGGAAAAAAAGCGCCCCTTTTTTCACCGGAAAAAGAAGCGCGAAGACCTTCCCCCGGAAGACGACATCTATTATGGGATTCAGCTCAAATCGCTGGATGAATACCGGCGCGATTACGAGGAAACGGCGCGGTTGGACACGCAGACGCTCCGGAAAGCGGAGGAATGCGCACGTCAAAGACGCCTGGAGCTGTCGGCGAAGGATGTGCCGCCGGCGGAAAAAACGATTTCCGCCGCCCCGACGTCGGTCAGACAAACCGCCGAACAAGCCGAGTGGAAAGGCTTCCCCCAGGCCGGGACGCAAGAGGAGAAACCGGAAGCCGCGGCACCGGCCGGAATGCAGGCGGCCATGGAGACGGGGGAAAGCGCCGCGGCGCCGGCCGATGCGGCGGAAGAGACAGCTTCTGCGGCCTTCACGCCGGCCGAAATGCAGGAGACGGCCGTGGAGACGGGGGAAAACGTTGCGGCGCATGCCAAAGTGAAAGCGGAGGAGGCTGCGTGCCCGGAAGCTTCCGCACCGGCCGGGGAAAAGAAAACGGCACCGGCGCCGACCGGATCCCCGCTGCAGCCGGATCGCCAGAAGGAATTGGAAAAATTCCTGCGCCGCGCCGAACTCGACGCGGAAGACGTTTTCAGCCCGGGGAAGCCTGCGACCGCGCCGCCCGTGGCGCCCCCGACGGCTCCCTCGACGCCGGTTCCCACCGTGCTGCCCGGACCGGAGACAACGCCGGAGCAGGAGCCGGAAATCGGCATTCCGAAGGAGCCGCCGGGAAACATGCCGCCGGGAAAAGGGCCTGAAATCCGCGGGGATGCGGCGGGAGGCTCCGATGAAGCGCCGGATTCCGAGGCGGAGCGTCCCGCGGAGGGGCGGGAAGAGCGGATGGAGCCGGACAACCCGGCTCCGATCAAGGAACCCGCCGCACCCTCCGCGGTCAAGGAGGAGACGCCGGTCCCGCCGCCGGAAAATGAACCGGCGGAGCGGCCGCCTTCCCCGCGTTACCGGGCGGACAACTTCCCGGCCCATGTTATCGAATTGGACTGCCTGGACGATGCGCTCGCTGCGGAAGCGGCGGATTACGTGCCGCCCGTCCACGCGCCGGAACCCATTCCGTTCCCCGCGCCGGAAAAAGACAGGAATCGCGCCCCGGCGGAGGCTTTTTCCGGGGAGAAAGCGGGCCCGTCTTCCGCAAACGGGGGACCTCAGTCCGGAAACGTCTCTCCCATTCCCGTCCCGGAACATGCGCCGGAGCTTCAGCCGGCAAAAAAGCGGTTCCGTCTGTTCGGGAGCGAGGAGGACACCGCCGTGGAGGAGGAGCCGGCACCCGCGGACGACGAACAGCTGGACGACTACGATTCCCCCGAAGACGCACCGTCGGTGGGGAACGAGCTCGCATCCGGCGTGAGGAGGCTGGCGCTCCGGCTGGCTGTCACGGGAATCTGCACCGCCGTGCTCGCGGCGTTCAGCGTTCTCTGGGAGCACCCGGGCGTCCTGCCTCCGGCGCTACATAATCTCGTCACGGAACAGGCTCTGCTGGCTACCCAGCTGATCTTTCTAGTGGTTGCGGCCGCTTTCAGCGCAACGGCCGTCTGGAACGGGCTTCAGGGGCTGTTTACCTTCCAGGCGAACTCGGACAGTGCCGCCGCAGTCGCCGTGCTTGCCACGGCGGCACAGGCCGTGGCTTTCCTTTTTACGGGTATACCCGCAAATTCGCATGTGTACGCTTCGCTCGCAGCGCTTGCGCTGTTCCTCAACGCAGCCGGAAAGCTGAACATGGAAAAGCGCATCCTGCGCAATTTTCGTTTTCTCACCTCGCCGGGGCAGAAGTATGCCGTGCAGACGTTCGACGATTACAATACCGCCCTTCAGATGACGAAAGGGTTGGATTTCGAAGAGCCGCATATCGTTTACCAAACGAAGACGGGCTTTTTGCGCCAGTTCCTGAGCCGTTCCTATGCCGCGGACGACCCGAGCGAGCATGTCTCCCAGCTCCTTGCGCCCGTCGGCTTTCTGGCGAGCCTCGTTCTGTGCATCGCCGCGGCCGTGATTTCCAGGGACGCGGGGACAGCGCTGGCGGCGTTTACCGTTTCGTCGTGCGTCTGCGTGCCGTTTGCCGGCCTGCTCAGCGTGAACCTCCCGCTTTCGCGCCTTGCGAACATTTCCGCGCGCTGCGGCGGTATGGCTGTCGGATGGGACGCGGTCAAGCGCTTCGGCGGCGCGAACGCCATGGCCCTCGACGCGCAGGACCTTTTCCCGCGCGGCACGGTCGTGCTGACGGGAATCCAGACTTTCGCCGGTCATCGCATCGACGACGCGATCCTCGGCGCGACGGCGCTCACCGACGCGGTCGGCGGCACGCTGAGCGATCTTTTCAGCCAGATCGTGAAGAGTCGGCGCGACATCCTGCCCCATGTGGACCGCCCCGCCTATGAAGACGGTCTGGGTGTATCCGGAGCGGTCGGGAACCGCGTGATCCTCGTCGGAAACGCGGCGCTGCTGAAAAAACACGGCATCGACGCGCCTTCGCGCGATTACGAGGAAAAATACCTTCGTGCGGGCAGGGTTCCCGTCTATCTGGCCGCGGGCGGTGTCCTCGTTGCGATGTTTCTCGTGTGCTACCGTTCCGACCGCCGCCGTGCAGCCGAGCTGCGCCGGGTGGAATACAACGGCGTAAGCCTGCTTGTGCGCACGCGCGACCCGAATATCACGCCGGACCTGATCGCGGAATGCTTCGGGCTGAGCAGCCACTTCATTTCCATTCTGCCCGACCGGCTGGGAGGGATTTACCAGTCTCTGCGGGACGAGCCGCCGGAGCGTGTCTCCGCCTCCATCGCCACCAAAGGACGCGCGACTTCGATGATGCGCATTCTGACCGCCTGTATGCGCCAGCACGGGAATATCCTGATCGGCGTCGCGCTGCAAACGGCCGGCGTTGCGCTCGGCTTTGCCCTGGCCGTGTTTTTCACGGCGTGCGGCGGCCTGTACCAGCTTTCCGCCACCGCGCTGCTCCTTTTCGAGCTGTTCTGGACGGCCGCCGTCGTTCTGGTACCGCGCGTCCGGCGTCCGTGACGGCCGCGGCGCGTTCGGCTCCAGGGAACGGGCCGGCGTTTTTTTCCGAATCGTTTGCAGTGAAGCTGCGCAGGCTTTCAGGGCTTGCGCGGCCTTTTTTGTTCCCGGGCCGCCCCGGCGGCCTGCCGCGGGAACGCCGGAGCTTTCCCTTCGAAACAAGCCGGAATCGGGGGAAATGACGGATTCGGGTGCCGTTTCTTCCGCAGAGAACTGATCTTTAATCATTATACACAAAATTTGTCAGATAGAATTGGCTTCGCAATTTCAAAAAAGGGAAGATTTCTGCATTGTAATCTTTAGCCACTCAGGCTATAATCGTAATAAAATCGGTTGAATAAATTGTATGCTTTATATAACTCCAGTTTTTCAACCTTGAAAGGAGCGTTATCTGATGAAACAATACGAGGCTGCCAACATCCTGAACATTGCGCTGACCGGCCACGGCGGCTCGGGCAAAACGACTCTGGCCGAAGCGATGCTGTACCTCTCCGGCGCTTCCGACCGCCTGGGCAGGGTGGGCGACGGGACGACCGTCACCGATTTCGACCCGGAGGAGATCCGCAGGAAGAGTTCCGTGACGACCGCCGTTGCCCCGCTGGAATGGAAAAACTATAAGATCAACCTGCTGGACGCCCCCGGGCTGTTCGATTTCGCCGGCGGCGTATGCGAAGCGGTGCGCGCAGCCGACTCCGCGCTGATTGCGGTTTCCGGAAAAGACGGCGTGTGCGTCGGCACGGAAAAAGCTTTCGCGGTCGCGGAGACCCGAAAGCTTTCCAAAATCTTTTTCGTGAACGGCCTCTGCGATGAAAGCGCTGACTTTTACAAGGTGTTTGAGCGCCTGAAGGCTTCTTTCGGCCCGTCCGTCTGTCCGGTCGTCGTTCCGTACATACGCGGCGGCCAGGCCAATATTTACGTCAATATGCTGGAGTATAAAGCGTACGAATACAGGAAGGGCAAGGCCGTGGAGGTCAAGATGCCGGATATGGGCGCGCGGCTGGACGGCCTGCGCACCGCTATCTACGAGGCGGTGGCCGAAACGAGCGACGAGATGTTCGAAAAGTATTTCTCCGGGGAACAGTTTACCCCGGAGGAGGTCATCGTCGGCATCAGCAAGGGCGTGAAGGCCGGCACCGTTTCTCCGGTTTTCTGCGGGGACGCGCTTCTGCTGAACGGGATCGATCAGCTTCTCAACGGCCTGACCTGGCTGGCGCCGCCCGCCGCGGAAAAGGCGGCGGAGGTAGGGGAGGACGAGAACGGGAACCCCGTCGAGATCGCCGTAAACGACAAGGACCAGCCCGCCGCGGTGATTTTCAAAACCGTGGCCGATCCCTTCATCGGCAAGCTTTCCTATGTCAAGGTGATCGCGGGGAAGGTCGCCGGAGACAGCCAGCTCGTCGACGCGCGGACCGGCGAACAGATCCGCGTGGGCAAGACGCTCAGGATGCGCGGAAAAAAGCAGGAGGACGTGCCGTACATCGGCGCGGGCGACATCGGCGCGGTGCCGAAGCTCCAGAACGCGAAAACCGGCGATACGCTCTGCTCCCCGCTCCGCCAAGTGAAGCTCGCGGGTGTGGATTACCCGTCGCCGACTCTTTCCAAAGCAGTCCTGCCGAAGAACAAGGGGGAGGAGGATAAGGTTGCGCAGGGGATTATCCGTTTGGAGGAGGAAGATCCGACGATCCACTTCGCGACGAACGCGGAGACGCACCAGATGATCCTTTCCGGCATTGGCGAGCAGCACCTGGACGTCGTCGCCGCCAAGCTGAAAAAGAAGTTCGGCGTGGAGATCGTGCTGGAAGATCCCCGCGTCGCCTATCGGGAAACGATTCGAAAGAAGGTGCAGGTGCAGGGAAAATATAAAAAGCAGACCGGCGGCCACGGCCAGTACGGCGACGTCTGGATCGAGTTCGAGCCGTGCGACAGCGAAAAAATGGAGTTCGGCGAGCGCGTCGTGGGCGGCGCGGTGCCGAGGAACTTCTTCCCGGCGGTGGAAAAGGGCCTGCGCGAGAGCGTGGAGAAAGGTCCGCTCGCCGGTTACCCGGTGGTCGGGCTGCGCGCAACGCTGTACGACGGCTCCTACCACCCGGTGGATTCCTCCGAGATGTCGTTCAAGATGGCGGCGAACCTCGCCTACAAGGCCGGCATGCCGAAGGCCGGCCCGGCCCTGCTGGAGCCGATCGGCTTGCTGAAGTGCACCGTGCCGGACGACAACATGGGCGACGTGATGGGCGAGGTGAACAAGCGCCGCGGCCGCGTGCTCGGCATGGCGCCCGCAGATGCGGGTTACCAGACCGTCGAGGCGGAGGCGCCCGAGGCTGAAATGCACGACTTTACCATCTTCCTGCGGCAGGTGACGCAGGGCAGGGGCAGCTTCACCTTCCGCTTTGCCCGCTATGAGGAAGCGCCGCCGCA
>DHAI01000046.1:21842-22053 GCA_002397355.1 Ruminococcaceae bacterium UBA4958
CGCTATGAGGAAGCGCCGCCGCAGGTCGCGCAGAAGGTCATCGAGGCTGCAAAAGGGAATATGGCGGCCGATTCGTGAATTTTTTCCGTTCCCCGAACATATCTATCCATCAGAAATGGAAGTTGTTTGGGGGGCGGAGCTATGTTTGTACTATCCTGGAAACACAGCCGCGGGAAAGCGGTTGCGGCTGCCGTGGTGGTCGTCGCCGTCG
>DHAI01000046.1:22293-22442 GCA_002397355.1 Ruminococcaceae bacterium UBA4958
GCGTTTTTCAAGCAGTTCGGCTGGGAAGTCGCGCCCGAGCCGATCGACTCCGGTGAGGTGACCATCCCGGAGACGTTCAACGACGTCTACCTCGCCTACAACAATATTCAGAAAGAGCAGGGACTCGACCTCCTGCCCTATGCAGGGCG
>DHAI01000046.1:22582-24340 GCA_002397355.1 Ruminococcaceae bacterium UBA4958
GACCTCCTGCCCTATGCAGGGCGCACGGTTCAGCAGTGGATTTACCGCGTGACGAACTTCCCGCAGCAGAAAACGATGCGCGGAACGATCCTTGTCTGCAACGGCAAAGTGATCGGCGGCGACCTGAGCACACCGGAAATCAGCGGCTTTATGACGGGGTTCGACGGCCAGAAGCGGGACAGCGACGGCTACATGAAG
Source organism: Ruminococcaceae bacterium UBA4958 (assembly GCA_002397355.1). Classification (GTDB taxonomy): domain Bacteria; phylum Bacillota; class Clostridia; order Oscillospirales; family Acutalibacteraceae; genus Thermocaproicibacter. Next base: position 22,781 of record DHAI01000046.1, read on the forward strand.
CCGCTCGAACCCGAGCGCGACAGCATGGGGCAGCTGACGAACGGCGCCGCTCTTTCCAGCGAACCCGCCGATTCCGCGGAGGCTGCGGAGAAACCGTCCTCTTCCGCCATACCCGCCAACGCATGGCCCACGGACTGACGGCTTTTTGAGTCGGCGCGCAGCCGCAGCCCGTTCCCCTGGTGCTCCGGGGGACGCTTGCGCCTTTCCCCCGGAAATGATACAATAACGGTTAATGCAATCGGGAAAGGGCGGAACGATGAAGAGGGAACGTCTTGATAAAATCCTTTCCTCCCAGAATCTCGGCACGCGGCGCGAGGTGGGGGAAATGATCCGGGCGGGCCGCGTTTCCGTCAACGGCGGGACGGAGCTGCGGCCGGGCCGGAAAGCGGATACGGAAGCCGACCGGATTTCCCTGGACGGGAAGCTTCTCACGGTGAAGGAGCGCCTTGTCCTCATGATGGACAAACCGGCCGGCGTCCTCTCCGCGTCGCGCGATCCGTCCGCGCGGACGGTGGTTGACCTGTTGCCGCGGGAATGGCGCAGGCGCGGCATCTTTCCGGCCGGGAGGCTGGACCGCGACACGGAGGGCCTGCTGATCCTGACGGACGACGGAGCCCTGGCGCACCGGATGCTTGCGCCGAAAAGCCATGTGACGAAATGGTACGAAGCGCGCCTTGCCTTTCCGGCGACGGAGGACGATGCGGCGGCTTTCCGCGCCGGCCTTCCGCTTTCCGACATGGTCTGCCTGCCTTCCGAGCTGACATTTCCGCCCGGAAGCGACGGCACCCTGGCGCTCGTGAAGCTGCGGGAGGGAAAATTCCATCAGGTGAAGCGGATGTTCGCGGCGCGCGGGAACCGCGTGCTGGCGCTTCGGCGGGTGCGGATCGGCGGGCTGTCCCTCGACGCGAATCTCGCTCCGGGCGACGCGCGCGAACTCTCGGAGGATGAGATCCGCTCTATTTTTTCGGAGAAAATTCTGTAAAACATCTACGAAATCCATCAAGCTTATTTGCCTTTTATCAGAATTCCATAAAGTCTTCAAACCAATTTTGGATAAAAAGAGTCTGTTCTTCCGACCACAGTTCTGCTATGATAAGGCTGCATGAAATGGTGAGAGCGGAAATTTCACCAATTTTTTGAAAAATATGGTTATGGATGATCAGGAGGTTAATTATGGCCAGTGTAACTCTTAAACATGTCTATAAGGTCTACAATGGGAATGTGACGGCCGTCAAGGACTTCAGCCTTGAAGTTGCGGACAAGGAATTCGTGATCCTTGTCGGACCTTCCGGCTGCGGCAAATCCACGACGCTGCGGATGATCGCCGGTCTTGAGGAGATCACGCAGGGCGAGCTTTACATCGGCGACACGCTTGCCAACGACGTTGCCCCGAAGGACCGCGATATCGCGATGGTGTTCCAGAACTACGCGCTGTATCCGCACATGACTGTTTTCGACAATATGGCGTTCGGCCTGAAGCTGCGCAAGGTGCCGAAGGATGAGATCAAGCGCCGCGTGGAAGAGGCCGCCAAGATCCTCGACATCTCCCACCTGCTCGAC
>DHAI01000046.1:24486-25318 GCA_002397355.1 Ruminococcaceae bacterium UBA4958
CAGCGTGTCGCCCTGGGCCGCGCCATCGTGCGTAACCCGAAGGTCTTCCTTCTCGACGAGCCGCTGTCCAACCTGGACGCGAAGCTGCGCGCGCAGATGAGGACCGAGATCTCGAAGCTGCACCAGCGCCTCGGCACGACCTTCATTTACGTTACCCATGACCAGACGGAAGCCATGACGATGGGCGACCGCATCGTCGTCATGAAGGACGGCGTGATTCAGCAGGTCGATACGCCGCAGAACCTCTATGATTATCCGGTGAACGAGTTCGTGGCAGGGTTCATGGGCTCGCCGCAGATGAACTTCCTGGACGGCACCATCGCCAAGGAAGGCGACGATTATACCTTCAAGTTCGGCAAATACAGCGTGAAGATCCCCGCCAACAAGAACAAGGACGACGTTCTGAAGGATTACATCGGCAAAGACGTGATTCTGGGCATCCGCCCGGAGCATGTGCACGACGAGCCGGACTTCCTCGCGAAGGTCAACGAAGGCATCGTGGAAGCAAACGTGGAAGTTACGGAACTGATGGGCGCGGAGACTTACCTGTATCTGACCTGCGAAGGCAACCAGATCACCGCCCGCGTCGATCCGACCTCTACGGCAAAGACAGGCGACACGATCAAGATCGCGTTTGAGCTTCCGAAGCTGCATCTGTTCGACAAGGAAACGGAAAAGACGATCCTGAACTGATTACCCCCTGAATCAAAATCAATCGCGGAGAGAAGAACATCCGTTCTTTCTCCGCGATTTTTTGTATGATAAATGCGATTGGCGGTGCCGGCGAGGCCGCAGGGGGCAGGCTGTGCGTCCGGCGCCATGCCGGTGGGGG
>DHAI01000046.1:25354-34347 GCA_002397355.1 Ruminococcaceae bacterium UBA4958
GCTGTGCCGGGGGGTAACTATTGTATGGCAAATACGATCGGCGGTGCCGGCGAGGCCGCAGGGGGCAGGCTGTGCGTCCGGCGCCATGCCGGTGGGGGGGAAAGTCCAGGCGTATGCGAGAGGGGAGGCCCGGGGTCTGCGGTTTTGCCGCAAATCCCGGGCCTCCCTTTTGTCCGGATCGTCCGAAAGCGGACAAACAGGTTTATTTTTTCTTTTTCTCCGATTTGTCCGCTTTGTAATAGGAGGACGGCATATTGACGTCGAGCTGTTTGCCGGTGCCGTTTACAACGCAGTCCAGCGGATTTTCAGCCACGTGAACGGGCATGCCGGTCTCTTTTTCCACCAGCTTGTCCAGCCCGCGCAGAAGCGCGCCGCCGCCCGTGAGCGTGATGCCGTGGTCGATGATGTCCGCCGAGAGTTCCGGCGGCGTTTTTTCCAGCGTGCTCTTGATGGCGTCGATGATCAGCGCGAGCGGCTCCGCCAGAGCCTCGCGGACTTCGCTGGCCGTGATGGTGACGTCCTTCGGCAGGCCGTCCACCAGGTTGCGGCCCTTGATCTGTACGGAAGCGCTGTCGCTCTCCTCGTCCGGGAAAGCGGAGCCGATGCGGATTTTAATGTCCTCGGCGGTGCGTTCACCGATCAGAAGGTTGTACTTCTTTTTGACATAGGAGATAATGGACTCGTCGAATTTGTTTCCGGCACAGCGGACGGAAACGGAGGTGACGATGTCCCCGAGGGAGATCACGGCGACTTCCGCCGTGCCCCCGCCGATGTCGACGACCATGCTTCCGGTCGGCTCGCTGACGGGAAGGCCGGCCCCGATCGCCGCGGCCATCGGCTCCTCCATCAGCTCCACGTTGCTGGCCCCGGCCTGGCGGGCGGCGTCCTCCACGGCGCGGCGCTCCACCTCCGTTACGCCGGAAGGAATGCAGATGATGATATGGGGTTTGGAAAACGCGGTGGATTTTACGGCTTGCTTGATAAAGTGCTTCAGCATCGTCGCGGTGATGTCGAAGTTGGCGATCACGCCGTCCTTCATCGGGCAGACCGCCACGATGGAACCGGGCGTGCGCCCGATCATTTCCTTCGCCTGTTTGCCGACGGCGAGCACGGTGTCCGTGCGCACGTCGACGGCAACTACGGAAGGCTCGCGCATTACGATGCCCTTGCCTTTCATATACACCAGCGTATTGGCGGTGCCAAGGTCAATGCCTATATCCTTTGAAAACATCGGTTATTTTCCCCTTTCGGCTGCTCAGCGCAGATATCTCTCCATAAATTCTATTATAACGCCGCGCACGGTGATACACAACTGGAAAATCGTTTTCCCGCGCGGCCGTCATTCTTTCCTGTTCCACATCGACTGGAGGATCCTGTTGATCTTCGCGATCGGAAGGCCGACCACGTTGTAGAAATCGCCGTTGATGCGCTTGACGAAGAGCGCTCCCCTGCCCTGGATTCCATAGGAGCCGGCTTTGTCGAGGGGTTCGCCCGTAGCCACATAGTCCTCGATTTCCTTCTGGGTAAGCGGATAGAACTCGACGGAGGTCACCTCGTGGCTGCAATAGAATTTCTTGCCGTAGATGACGGTGTAGCCTGTGTAGACCTGGTGTACGTTCCCGGACAGCACCTTCAGCATCGCCTTCGCCATTTCCATGTCTTTCGGCTTGCCCAGGATACGGCCCTTGAACACGACGATCGTGTCGGCGGCGAGGATCGTATCGTCCGGGTGAAGCTTCGCCAGAGTCTCCGCTTTTCGCGCGGAGAGCTGCTCCACAATCTGGATGGGCGGCGTTCCGCGAAGCACGGTCTCGCTCACGTTGGCCGGTTCTGCGGTGAATTCGTAGCCCGCCATTTTTAAAATCTCACTGCGCCGGGGTGACGAGGATGCAAGATACAACATGTTTTATCCCTATCCTTTTCCTTGAATTCTGACATATGTAAAAATCGCAGCCAGCAAAAGCAGCGCCTGGGCGACGCTGACGTCGATCAGCATGCCGAAGGTGAGGGTGAGGATCGAAAGGTCTACCGTCACGGTGGAGATGCCGAATTTGGCCGTGATGGCGAGCCATGAAAGGAAAGGAACACCGCTTGCGACGCCGGCGACGGCTTTGCCGAGAACGACCGCCAGGATAATGAGCGTGATGAACAGGAGCGCACGGATGATACCCTTTTTCATGAATACTTTTCCCCTTTTCCGCCGAAATACTTTTATTTTCCGGTGGAACCGAATCCACCGGTTCCGCGCTCCGTTTCCCCGAGGTCGTCCGTTTCCTCCAGGTCGACCGGGAGCAGCGGCATGACGACGAGCTGCGCAAACCGCTCGCCCGGCGAAAGCGTGTAGACGTTCCCACCGTTGTTGCAGAGGCCGACGACCAGCTCGCCGCGGTAATCGCTGTCGATCACGCCCACGGCGTTCGATAGCGAGATGCCGTGCCTTACGCCGAGGCCGCTCCGCACAAAGATCAGCCCGACGGTATTTTTGTCCGGCAGGGCGACCGCGACGCCGGTGGGGATGCGATAAAGTCCGCCCGGTTCGAGGGAGACGGGATTTTCCAGGCAGGCGTAAAGATCCAGCCCCGCCGCGCCGGCGCTCCCGCGCGTGGGAAGCGCGGCGTTTTTCCGCACCCGCTTGATTTTCAGCAGTTTTTTCATCCGATCACCCGTTCCGTTGACAATTTTTGGTTTACTCGAACCCGCGGAAAGCGAGCCCGCGCGTGAAGGTTCCCGCGGCGGGCTTTTCGGTTTTCCCCCGCAGGGCGGCAAAATAAGTGGAAAGGACGCGCCCGGTTTCCGCCGGGCTTTCCGTGGAGAAGCGCAGCAGCCCGAAATCCTGATTCCTGACTTCCCCCAGCCTATCCGCCAGAATCAGCGGTACGGAATTCAGCACCTCGCTGCAGGCCCCATAGCACTGCACGGGAAAACGGGTTCCCCGGCGGTCGGTGAGCTCCGGCGCCGTCCGGCAGTGCAGGCAGCCGCGGGCGGAGTTGGCGGCGGGGCAGTTCCGCGTCAGCATCAGCGGGATCCGCCCGTAGAGCAGAACGCCTCTCGGCAGGCTGCCGCCGATGCGCGCCGCAAGGGAAAGCTTCAGTTCCGGCGACAGCTCCGCGTCCGTCAGGCCGAGCTCGCGGTACCATTCCAGCGCCTGCGTGTTCGTAATATTCAGCGAGAAACCGCCGTGGACGTTGAAGCCGAGCTCCAGCGCGATGCGCGCGGCGTCGAGCGTTCCGGCCCAGGCGTCCCGCACGCCGGCGTGCATCGCCTCCCGCAATTCGCCGCGGATCTTTTCCTCCATACCGAACAAGCCGCGCGGAATTTCGACGGCGGCGGGAAAACCGCTGCCAAGCAGCGAAGCCAGCCGCTCCGGGGCGGTTGTGCAGGGGACGTAGGCCAAACCGCACTTCTTTGCGCATTCCGGCAGGTCCGCGTTGCGGAATCGTGCCCGCAGTTTCATGGGCCCGGCGCGGTGCTCCGGCGGCCGCGGCGCTTCGCCGGTTTCGAACGGAACGGGCGGGCGCGCGCTCCGCGCCGCTTCCAGACGGGAGAGCGCCTCGCGGCGCAGCCGGTTCAGTTCCGAAACGGGGACGGCGAGCCCCGGAGCTATGCCGCAGTCCACTTTTCCGGCGAAGAAGGGCGTCCCTCCCGTTTTGCGGAGCTGCTCTTCGCAGCGTTTTGCGTCGGCGGCCCGGCGGACGGCTGGTTCGGGAACCGCGCCGGAAATTCGAACGGTATGTCCCGATCTGTCCGACGCGATGAGAAAAACCGGTTTATTATATGGTATTTTCAGCGTAAAATCAACTGGGATCCGCGAGGATTCCGTGGAATACAGGCCGCGCAGCCGGCGGAGAACGTCCTCCGTGGCGTCGGCGACGTCCTCCTTCGTCCGCGTGCCGAACATGGCGCGGCCGAGTTTCCCGTCCGCATAGCCCTGCGTGAAGCCGGAGCGCGAGAAAACCGCCCGCAGGCTTTCCAGAAGCTCGCGCGGCACGGGCTTTCCGTCCGCCGAGAGGCGGCAGGCGCGCACGGCGGCGGCGACATATTCCGGCCGCTTGAGCCGGCCCTCGATCTTCAGGCTGCAGCATCCGGCGGCAGCCATCTCGCCGATCCTCCCGATCAGGCAGAGGTCGCGCAGGCTCAGGTCGTGGCCCGTCCCGCCCGGGACGGAAAAGGGGAGGCGGCAGGGCTGCGCGCACATGCCGCGGTTTCCGCTGCGCGAGCCTAGAACGGAGCTGAAATAGCACTGCCCGCTGACGGACATGCACAGCGCCCCGTGAACGAACGATTCCAGTTCGATGGGGCAGCGGCGGTGGATTTCCTCCGTTTCGCGCAGCGAGAGCTCCCGCGCGAGCACGACGCGGCGGAAACCCGCGTCCGCGAGAGCCCGCGCGCCCGCCGCCGTATGTACGCCGGTCTGCGTCGAAGCGTGCAACGGCATTTCCGGCGCGCAGCGAAAAAGCTCCCGTGCGAGGCCCATATCCTGTACCAGAAGGGCGTCAACAGGGAGCGAACAGGCGTATTGCACGAGATCGAGCGCTTCCGGGAGTTCGCCGTCCGTCAGCAGTGTGTTCACGGTCAGGTAAACCCGCACGCCGCGCGCGTGGCAGTAACGCACCGCTTCCCGCAGTTCTTCCGGCCCGAAATTTTTTGCCCCGGCGCGCGCGCTGAAGCGGGAAGCGCCCAGATACACGGCGTCCGCGCCCGTGCGCACCGCCGCGCGAAGGCTTTCCGGCGAGCCGGCCGGCGCCAGCACTTCCGGCTTACTGCTCATCCGCTTTCTTTTCAAAAAAGCTCATAAAGGAATCCTGTTCGGCTTTTTCTTTTTCCTCCGCCTTCGCCGTTTCCTTGGGGTTTTCATTCGATGGAACCGGCTTTTCCGCTGCGGGCGCCGGAACGCCTGCGGGTACGGGGACGGCCTCCTGTTTCGCAGGCGCGTTTTCTCCGCCGACCGCCGCAAGGCGCGCGCGGAGCGTCTGGTTCTCGCGCCGCACGCGCTCCAGCTCGCGGTGGGACTCCTCCGCGTCCATGCGGGCGTGCGAGGAATCCTCCAGGTAATCCTTGATCTGCGAGCGGAGGTTGTCCGCCGCTGCGGTGGCCCGATGCGCAGCGTCGCAATAGTCCAGTGCGGCGATGATCGCCGCCATGGTGACGGAAAGGCGCTCGTTCTTTTCCATCATCTCGTCGATCGTTTTCTGGACTTCATCCCCTATGGAACGAATATCGGACTCGTTTTCCTCCGAGCAGAGGGCAAGTTCGCAGCCGCAGATGCTCAGCCTGATTCTGTTTTTGGCCATGCTTTCAAGTCCTTTCCCGCGTTTCAGTCTAAAATGCCATAACCCCTCCACAATATATATAGCATATTATAATCTGTTTTGCTATAATATAAAAGGGAAATCCGTCAGTTTTTGCAGAAGCGTTATTGCCCTGAGGCGTTTTCCGGGGGAATAAAAAGGGAAAAAGGCACTTTTGAAATTGTATAATATGCACAAAAACATATAAAAATTATTTTACAATAGGAAAAGAAAATATCTCACGAAATAAAATAAAAGTCTAGGATTAATGGGAAAAAATCTTATTTTATAAAACCTGCTCCCGCGATTCCCTATCCTTGATTGTTTGCATAAATTGGTGTATGATACACATATCTCACCAACTTGCTGATTTTGGCGAAACGAGGCCCCGCGATTTCGGCGGAGGCTCCTTATTGGAGGATTTTCCATGAATGACAAACGTTCCGTAGAAAGAATTCAGGAGACGATCCGGGGGAATCTGGAGCATGTTTTCGGCGTGTCGCTGGAGAACGCCAGCGACGAGCAGTGCTATAAGGCGACGGCACTCGCGGTGCGCGACAGGCTTGAAAATTCGTACCGCGCTTTCGCCGACCGCGCGGCGAAAGATGGAACGAAACAGATCTACTATCTCTGCATGGAATTCCTCGTCGGCCGGTCGCTGAAAAACAATCTTTACAACCTCGGGCTGGAAGACGATTTCCGCAAGGCGCTTGCCGGGATGGGCCTGAAGCTGGACACGCTGTACGAGGCGGAGCCGGACGCCGGCCTCGGAAACGGCGGCCTGGGGCGCCTTGCCGCGTGCTTTATGGATTCGCTGGCGACGCTGGGCTACCCGGCCACGGGATATTCACTGCGCTATGAGTACGGCATTTTCCGGCAGAAATTGGTGGACGGCTGGCAGACGGAGCTGCCCGACTTCTGGCTGCCCGGCGGGAAGATCTGGCTCCGCGGCGTTCCGGACAAGAGCGTGGAGGTCCACTTCAACGGCCGCATCGAGGAGAGCTGGAACAACCAGTACCATGTGGTGAAGCACAGGGATTACACCAATGTGATCGCCGTGCCGTACGACATGTATATTTCCGGCTACGGCGGCAGAGGCGTCAGCCGCCTGCGCCTGTGGTCCGCCACGAGCGCCGACTTCAACATGAAGCTTTTCAACGACGGGGACTATATGCGCGCCATGGAGCAGAATGCGATGGCCGAGGTCATCACGAAGGTCCTTTACCCGGACGACAATCACCTGGAGGGGAAGAGCCTCCGCCTTTCCCAGCAATATTTCCTGGTTTCCGCAACGGTCCAGGATATTATCCGCCGCCACCTTTTCAACCACAGCACGCTCGACAGCCTGCCGGACCTCGCGGCGATCCACCTGAACGATACGCACCCGGTCCTCGCCATCCCGGAAATGATGCGCGTGATGCTGGACGAGTGCGGTTACGGTTGGGAGAAGGCGTGGGAAATCGTGCAGAGCACGTTCGCCTATACCAACCACACCGTGATGCCGGAGGCGCTGGAGTGCTGGGGGGTGGATCTTTTCAAGTCCCGTTTGCCCCGCATCTACCAGATCGTGGAGGAGATCAACCGCCGTTTCTGCGCGCGGATGCACACGAAGGGCGTCGACGGCTACCAGATCGGCCGCATGGCCCCCTGGAACGACGGCTACGTCAAGATGGCGAACCTCGCCGTCGTGGGGAGCCACAGCGTGAACGGCGTTTCCCGGCTGCACAGCGAGATCCTGAAAGACCGCGTGTTCCACGACTTTTACACCGAAATGCCGGAGAAATTCACCAGCGTGACGAACGGCATCGCGCACCGACGCTGGCTCTGCCAGGCGAATCCGGGGCTTTCGGCCCTCCTGCAAGAACTGATCGGCCCCGGTTTTGTCACGGACGCCTCCCAGCTGGAAAAGCTGGTCGGCTACCGGGACGATCCCGGCGTCCTGCACAGGCTCGCGCAGATCAAGCGGCAGAACAAGCTCCGCATTGCGGACTATGTGAAAAAGGCGAACGGCGTCGCCGTCGATCCCGATTCCATTTTCGACGTGCAGGTCAAGCGGCTGCACGAGTACAAGCGCCAGCATCTGAACGCGCTGCAGATCCTGATGGATTACCGGCGCCTGCGCGAGAACCCGGGGATGGATTTCATCCCGCGCACCTATATTTTCGGCGCAAAAGCCGCGCCGGGGTATTACTTTGCAAAGCAGATCATCCGTTTCATCGTCGACCTCGGCAAAACGATCAACGGCGATCCGCGCGTCAACGGGAAGATGCGAGTCGTCTATCTGGAGGATTACCGCGTCACGCTGGCGGAGCTGCTGATGCCGGCCGCCGACATCAGCGAGCAGATCTCGCTTGCCGGAACGGAAGCTTCCGGAACCAGCAACATGAAGCTGATGATCAACGGGGCCGTGACGCTCGGCACGCTGGACGGCGCGAACGTGGAGATCCACGACGCGGTGGGCGACGGCAACATCATCCTCTTCGGCAAGACGGCCGAACAGGCCGCCCAGCTCCGGAGCAGCGGTTACCGCCCGCGGTCCTTCGCGGACGAGACGCCGGGGCTCGACGCGGCGCTCCGCGAGATGAGCGACGGCTTCTGCGGCGTCAGCTTCCGCGACATCGCGGACTCGCTGCTCGACAAGGATCCGTATATGGTGCTTGCCGATTACGCCTCTTACGAGCACGCGCGCAGAAGATCGTCGCGCTTGTATTCCGATCCCGTCGCGTGGCAGCGCATGTGCCTGGTGAACGTGGCGAAAGCCGGCCGTTTCGCGGCGGACCGCGCGATCCGGGAGTACGCCGGCGGCATCTGGCATGCGGAACCTGTTCCTTCGGCCCGGAAAGAGAGAAAAACCGCTGCGCCTGCTGCGGAAAAATAGACCGGAGGCGGTGCTTTCATGTTCAACTCGCGCAATCCCGCCTGCCGGTGCCCGACCGGCGCCGTGGCCGACGGGACGGCTGTCCATTTTAAAATCATGATGCCGCGCGACCTGCACTGCTCCGCCGCGCGCCTTGTGGTGACGGACGGCGCGTCCGGCGCGCGGCGGACGTTGGAAATGTTCTGGTGCGGCATGGGCGGCGATCAGCACGAGTTCTGGGAATGCCACTACGCGCCCCCGGAACCCGGCCTGTATTTTTACCGCTTTTCCGTCGATACCTGGCGCGGCACGCTCGCCGTCACGCGCGGCTGGGGCGGAGAAGGCGATCTGCGCGGGGACGGCGGCCAGTGGCAGCTCACGGTTTACGGCCGCGGCATGACTACGCCGGACTGGCTGCCCGGCGGCGTGATCTACCAGATTTTTCCCGACCGCTTTTTCCGCTCGGGACGGAAGAAGCGGGGAGTCCCTGCCGACCGGAAGCTGCACCGCGTCTGGGGCGAACAGCCGGACTGGGAGCCGGACGCCGCAGGAAAAATCACGAACGGCGATTATTTCGGCGGCGACCTGCGCGGCATTGAGGAGAAGCTCGGCTATCTCAAGTCCCTGGGCGTCACCTGCCTGTACCTCAACCCGATCTTCGAGGCGCACTCCAACCATCGGTACAACACGGCGGATTATGAGAAGATCGATCCGCTTCTCGGCGGGGAAGAGGATTTCCGCAGTCTCTGCGCGGCAGCCGCGAAGCTCGGCATTCGGGTGATCCTGGACGGCGTTTTCAACCACACGGGAAGCGACAGCGTCTATTTCAACCGGGAAGGGCGCTACCC
>DHAI01000046.1:34522-34828 GCA_002397355.1 Ruminococcaceae bacterium UBA4958
CTCCTGGTACCGTTTCCGGCGCTGGCCGGACGAATACGACTGCTGGTGGAATTTCGTCACGCTTCCCTGCGTCGACAAGAAGAGTCCCGGTTTTGTGCGCTTTATCAACGGCCCGGACGGGATCGTGCGCCGTTGGCTGCGCGCCGGGGCCTCCGGCTGGCGTCTCGACGTTGCCGACGAACTGCCCGACGGCTTTCTGGAAGACCTGCGAGCCGCCGCCAAGGCGGAAAAACCGGATGCCGTTCTGATCGGCGAGGTCTGGGAGGACGCCTCCAACAAGGTTTCCTACGGCAAGCGCCGGAAATA
>DHAI01000046.1:35163-35360 GCA_002397355.1 Ruminococcaceae bacterium UBA4958
GGCCGCGGCCGCCGCTGGCAGAGCGCCGCGCGCCTGACACGGGAGCAGCGCGCGCGAGGCCTTGCGCTGATGCGTCTCGCTTCGCTGATGCAGTTTACGCTTCCCGGCGTCCCCTGCGTTTACTATGGCGACGAAGCGGGCGTGGAGGGCTACCGCGACCCGTTCAACCGAACCTGCTACCCGTGGGGAAACGAGGA
>DHAI01000017.1:0-126 GCA_002397355.1 Ruminococcaceae bacterium UBA4958
AGCATGCCGAATCACCTTCCCTCTTGACGTTTGGACGCAGGATTGCTATACTGGCAATAGAAAAGATGTCTTTGCCGCTTTCGGTGTTACCAGCGCCGGAAGCGGCCTTTTTCGTATGTATCATGC
>DHAI01000017.1:371-2260 GCA_002397355.1 Ruminococcaceae bacterium UBA4958
TCCATGGTTCCGCGGGAAAGCCTTTCCTGCCCGACGGCCTCGGCCACCAGCTCCGTAAGGTACCCCTGGTCTGTCCACAGCATGTCCGGGATGCCGCTGTGCTCCGTCAGGCGATGCTTACGGATCGCATATCGAACCGCCCGAATATATTCCGTCGGCAGGAGGTCCCCGGGTACCCGCTGCGCCACCATGCGGTACAGTTTGACCGCCGCAAGAGCTTCACGGCGACGCCGGGCAGCATTGAGCATCCGGATCTTCCCGGTCAACCGCCAGACGCACCGGGCAAGAACGATGCCAGCCGCCAGCGCCCCGCCGACGAGCACCATGTAAATCAGGACGTCGACCGCTGCGTTACTCATGGCGATCCTCCCGGCCTAGCAGCCAATCGACAGAGACGCCGAGGATGTCGGCCAGCGCCGCAAGCTCGCGGTCCGTGACGCACCGGGCCTGTCCTTCCAGCTTTGATAGGCCCGAGGCGTCCAAGTCAATCCCGGCCGTCTGCAGGCGGGCGAGCAGGTCCTTCTGCTTCATGTCCTGGTTTTTGCGGGCCTGCTCAACGTGGGCGCCGACGATGTTGCGGGTGCCGAGAGGATGTTTACGGAGTCGCACTTTCAAGACCTCCTTTTAAAATTTGGGGCGGATGGACTTGCTCCCAGGTAATATCTCCATCCAGCGCCTCCCGTGCAAGCCTGATGCGGTAATACTGCTCGTCGAGCTCGACGGACCGACGGTGCTCAAATCCAGCTTGCAGAGTCCCGGCGCGTAGATCGCTCTCAATGGTGCCTACAGGCTTGCCACCTTCGTCGATCAGACGGCATACCCGGCTTTTGCCGATGTCGTCGTGATTGTCTACAATGAGGATCGCGCTGTTCGGCATCTGGATTAGTGCGTATTTCATGGGCTTGTCCCTTCTTTCTACCGGTCAGGCAATCATCCAATTTTGCGGATTTTTCCGGTCTCCTCCGGCTCCGAACTACTAGGCCTTGTGAGGTAGTCGAGCAGGTCGTCGAAGTTGATCAAGCGCTTCCGGCCGGCCATTACGGATTTGATTTTTCCCTCTAGTGCGAGATGCCGGATAAAGTACGGTGTCACCGCGCTGCCCGAATCCAACTGTTTCATCTCGTCGGCGGCCTCTTTTAGAAGGCGCATACGAGGCAGCGGCATATTTTTCACCTGCCTTTCACTGTCCGTTTTATGGGACACTGCTTTTCTAATGGGTTGAATTTCTGTCAGGGCGTGCTATGCTGGGAGTATCCAGCCTGCTTCTGGAGAGGGCCTCGTTGAACTTTTGCTCGGCACCCGCTGGGCGTCTGGTACCATTCAACACCATAGAGACGTACGCTTTTGTGCACCCGAGTTGCTTGGCTAAGGACGCATGGGAGACGCGGTTGGCGTGCATCTTTCCAATGATGTCGCCGGTCCATTTTTCAGGCAAGAGAGCACTCCAATCTTTTTGTTTTTAATGTTGGAATTGTTAACAAAGTGTGCTAATATACAGTTGCAAGCAAAATATTGGCGAATCGAAGCTTTCATTTCCGGCCACTTTGTCAGCAATGTTAACTTGCAATTGCGTTATACAGTGAATATAGCTAACATCCAAGCTGGTTTTGTAAGTTCGTTAATTTCGTCATAATATACAAAACGGGCGGGTTGTTTATGTTCTATGATAACTTTATTAGCTTTTGCAATAATGTTAACAAGTCACCTTCTGCCGTCGCATCCGAATTAGGGCTGTCGCGTGCGAGTGTTAATGGGTGGAAACATGGCAAGGTTCCCACGGACGCGAATAAAACACGGATTGCCGAATATTTTGGTGTTTCCGTTGCCGAGCTTATGGCAAACCAAAAAGAAAAGCCCTCCGGCAAAGCCGAAGGGCAGGATATCACGTT
>DHAI01000017.1:2436-3956 GCA_002397355.1 Ruminococcaceae bacterium UBA4958
AATGGCGCGATTCTTCAAAGAGCAACAGGATAAAAAGAAAAAAGGATAGCTCTTTCGGGGAGGACGAATTACGGAAGTATCTGATTTGGCAGACGATTTGAGTTCTGGCGGCGCTGATCTTTACTGGTATCCGATCGGATTTAATGATGCGGCAACGCTGGAGATGGACAAACGGTATGGAATATTCATTGATCAAACAAAATTTTCCACCGCTCGCAGGATGAAAAGCGCTATCGCACATGAGGTTGGTCACTGCGCGACAGGTTGCACGCATAAGGTAAGTGCCCGCTCGATTTGGTGAAAAAGCATGAATACAAAGCAAACCGCTGGAAGATCGAGCGCTATCTACCCTTCGATATAATGAAAGATGCAATGGAGCATGGATATATTGAACCGTGGGCGCTTGCGGATTATTTTGATGTACCGGAGGAAGATATTGTTATGGCCATCCAATATTACATAGAGCGGCGCGGAATGTAATTCAGTTAACAAAAAATCCGCCCTCTCCTACTTGCGATAGGAAAGGACGGCGAAGAGGAACCCCCCGTGGGAATTTCCAAAAATATTATACTTTATTGGCAGATTATGTCAATAGGCGAGAGGGGCATTATTATGAGCGGCTTTTTCGGCTTTCTGGCATTTGCGGCTTTCGTATTCTTTATTCTCGGATTGATCAAGCCTCAGAAATTCATTTTCTGGGGAAAGAGAAAACGCGGGTCTACGTTTCTCTATTTAGTAGCTTTTGTTGTATTTCTAATCGTATCGGTTTCAACTTCGCCTGGCGCTGGCGCTACCCCAACCTCGGTTTCATCCGCGACCGGAGAATCAGCATCCTCCTCTCAGGTCTCTGAACAGCCAGCATCTTCTAAAGCAGCCTCAGAGAAGGTTCCGGCGTCTGCCGCTCCGGTCTCTTCAAAGGCTCCTGCAACGAAAGAATTCTCCGTGACACTGCTGCCAGGCTATTATGAGATCGGCGCAGACCTTCCATCCGGTACGTACGATTTTGACATCGTGACCGGCAATGGTAACGTGTCCGATATTAACGACGGCGTCAACCTTATCATGGGGAAAAATTCAGATGACATGTACCAGAAATCCTATAAAAATGCGGAACTTACCGATGGATCGACTTTAATATTATCGCAGTGCAGCATTAAGGTAAGCACCAAAAATGCGGGAGCAGTCAAAGCGCGCGATAACAGTTCCGCGAAAGCTTTTAACATTACGTCCTCCGGCAAGTATGCGGCTGGGAGGGACTTTCAGCCGGGCTATTATGATATAGAATTAGTGTCTGGACAAGGGAACGTGATATGCATGGAAAATCAGCTGAATGCAATCTTCAGCAAGGACGCATCCTTAGGTGTCACGGAATACAAAAACGTGAAGTTTGAATCCGGTAATACCTTACAGATCGAAGGGCCAAAGCTTAAACTCACGCCCAGCAAATAAAAAAAACGACGGCCGCCCCATCCGGTTGCGCCCGGACAAGGCGGCTCACCATCAGCAGGGCTGACAGTACG
>DHAI01000017.1:4069-5376 GCA_002397355.1 Ruminococcaceae bacterium UBA4958
TCAGCAGGGCTGACAGTACGATATTGTATCGCAGTAATATTGTACCAGTTCGGCCCGGAATAATCAATATCCCGGGCATTTTTATGCCCGAAAATGGAGGCATAGGCATGGCAACAATCGAAAAGCGGGGGAAGAGCTACCGGATCACAGCGTCCTGCGGGTATGATGTGGACGGCACGCAGGAGCGCCCACGGATGACCTGGCGGCCGTCCCCGGGAATGACGGATCGGCAAATCGAAAAAGAGGTAAACCGGCAAGCGGTTTTATTTGAAGAGGAATGCAAGCAAGGCTTTTCTGAGAGAAATGTTAAATTTCAGGATTTTGCGCAGAAGCAATACTTTGTCGATTATGCGCCCGAAAATTTGAGGGAAACAACGATCCAAGGGTATAACTGCCTTGAAGCTCGAACTTATAAGGCCCTCGGGCATTTGAAAATGGACAAGATTACTCCAACACATATTCAGCGCTTTATCCGCAGCCTTTTAAAAGGCGACAAGGACCATAAACCGTTGTCGAAAAAATCCGCAAAGAATTACCTATCATTTATATCCTCGGTTTTTGAATACGGAATTCAAATGCGCGTACTTAAAGAAAATCCATGTCACGCAGTAAAGATCAAAGTCGGTGAACGTCCGGAACACGACTGCTATACCATTGAGGAAGCTCAGCATTTTATCGATCTGTTGCGCAGCGAGCCGCTCCGGTATCAAGCCTTTTTTGCCTTGGCGATCTATGGTGGGTACCGCCGCGGGGACCTTTGCGGGCTTGAGTGGAAGGACATCGATTTCGATACTTGTGTTGTGAGCATTCGGCGGGCATCGTAATTACACAAAAAAGGAGGGCATTTATACCGATGATCGAAAACGAAAAAGTCGCGTCGGAGTCTGAAGCTGCCGCGAGAGGTTTTGCAGGTTGTCCTGAAATACAAAATCGAGCAGGCGCAGCAGCGGCTGAAATGCGGCGACAAATGGGTTAATTTCGACCGATTGTTTACAAACTGGTGCGGTGAGCCGATTGATCCAAACACCCCATATAGCTGGCTCAGCCGCTTCTGTAAACGAACTGGAATGCGGAGGGCTAAATTTGCAATCCACAGCTTTCGGCATCTCAATGCCTCGCTGCTGATTACGAGCGGAGTAGACGTGAAAACAGTTTCCGCCGAGCTGGGGCATTCGCAGGTATCTACCACTCTAAACATTTATGCCCACACGTTTGAGCAAACACAAGCTGCCGCTTCAAAGGCAATTGCGGAAAAGCTGCCCCTGAAAAAGGCGGCGGTAAACCCCAAATAAACAGATCGGAAGAGC
>DHAI01000017.1:5588-9530 GCA_002397355.1 Ruminococcaceae bacterium UBA4958
CACACGCCCCTCAAACGTGCCTGTCTGCCAATTCCAGCACTCGCGCAAAAAATTGTTCCCCACGATCTATCCGCTGGGACAACGGGTTTATTATATCACCGAAGCCGCGCGTTTGTCAACCGGAAATCCACCTTTTTCGCGTCCTTTTTGTTTGGGCTTATGATCCGTTCCGGATGCGGAAGGAGGATTGAAACTTTCGGGAGCGGCGGACCGATATGCGCGCTGGTCCTCCGAAGATGGGCAGCCCGCGGTGAGAACACATATATTGAAATGCCGGGCGAATCCGGCGGAAAGGCATGGCGCACTTATGAATCAAATCGATTGGAAAAACAAATTGACTTCCCGTAAATTCTGGCTGGCGGTCGCCGGCCTTGTTGTAGGCGTGTTGGCTCTGTTTCAGGTGGACGCGAGCATATCGGAACAAATCAGCGGCGTCATCCTGTCCCTGGGCTCCGTCGTGGCCTACATCGTCGGAGAGGGCCTCGTGGACGCGGCGGCTGTCTCCACGCAGGAGCCGCCCAAAAGCGGGGAAGACGCGCCCAACGACAAGAGCGCGATGCAAAAGACATCCCAAGAGAATAGATAACGGATAAACAGCGAGCGTCATAAAGAGGGAAGGCGTACCGGGCGTTTTCCGGTGCGCCCCGCAGATTGCAGACAAAGCGCCGTCCGGGGTTCAGGCCCAGGCGGCGCTTTTCATGGCGGTGCGCACGGAGCGCGAGAGGCCGGCCGCTCCAATCATGGGCGGTCTCTTGCTCGAAATTCGCTCGATTCAGTCGTCCTTCGAGCCGTGCAGGTAGATGCTGCAGGGGCCGGAACAGTGTGTGCCGGCGCTGGAAGGAAGCTTGCCGTAAGCACAATACTTGCAGGCTTCGGGCAGGTCCCTGTCATAAGTCCTGTCCATCGCGTGGGTTGTATCGTTTTCGAGATAATCGTAATTTTTCATAAAGCTGTTCAACCTTTCTTCATTTGGCATTCGGCGGATTTTACGCCGACCGGTTGCCTTGCCATTTTTGCATAAAAAACCGGAGGCACCGTGTTTTCCAGTTCCGCTCCGGGAACTGCGCATCACACGATGCCTCCGTATATGATTGCCGGGAAAACGGCTGCCTTACGGCAGGAGAGTTTTTCGTCGGCAAGGAACGGGAAGGCGCGTTTCACGGCATGCGCAGAGTACACCGAAGCCCACGGTCCGTACAGCGGAGAGTCTTCGCCCGTCGCGTCGCCCGGCCCTTTCGATGCTGCGGTATGCCATGAAAAGCCCTCCTTCCCATATTCAGTCGATAGGATATCCTTTACTCTCTCAATTTATTCAATAAGATACCACAATGTTCGGTCCGCGTCAAGGCAAACTTGCAAAACGGATGCATAAATATAAACGCAATGTTTCACAACGAATTGTGAAAACTTACGGGATGGAGTACAATAGAAGAAAAATGCGGCTGCATTTATTCATGCGGAACGGGGGAAAAATTCATGCCGATCCTTCATAAAATCGTTCTGGCTCCGGATTCCTTTAAGGGAACCATGTCTTCTGCGGAGGTTTGTTCCATCATGGCGGAGCAGGTCCGCCTGCACATGCCGGGGGCACAGACTGTTTCCATCCCCGTGGCGGACGGCGGCGAGGGGACGGTTGACGCGTTCCTCGCCGCAATGCCCGGGGAAAAGGTCTTCCTTCCGGTGCGGGGGCCATACGGGGAAGAGGTGCGGGGCTTTTACGGACTTTTGGACGGGGGAGAGACGGCGGTCGTGGAAACGGCCGCCTGCGCAGGGCTGACGCTGGCGGGTGAAAACCGCCGCGCGGAGAAAACGACCACCTACGGCGTGGGGCAGTTGATCGCCGGCGCGGCGGAGTCGGGGTGCGAAAAAATCATCGTCGGTCTGGGCGGGAGCGCAACGAACGACGGGGGAGCCGGCGCGGCCTGCGCGCTGGGCGCCCGCTTTCTGGACGCCGCGGGCAGGCCGTTTGTGCCGGTGGGGGAGACGCTGGGAAGCGTCGAAACGATCGACCTGTCCGGCTTATGTCCCGCGCTCAGACGTGTCCGCCTGGTCGCGATGTGCGATATCGATAATCCGCTCTGCGGTCCGCGGGGCGCGGCGGTGGTTTTCGGGCCGCAGAAGGGTGCCGATGCGCGTACCGTCCGGCTCCTTGACCGGAACCTCGCGCATTTTGCGGCGGTGATCCGCAGGGACCTCGGCAGGGACGTTTTGAAGATCCCGGGAGCCGGAGCAGCCGGCGGAATGGGCGCGGGGATGGCCGCGCTTCTCGGCGCGGAGCTGTGTCCCGGCATCCGGACGGTTCTGGACGCGGTCCATTTCGACAGCCGGGCGTCCGGAGCCGACCTGATCTTCACCGGCGAAGGGAGGCTCGACGCGCAGAGTCTGCAGGGGAAGGTGATCTCCGGCGTTGCGGCCCGTGCCGGAAGGCTCGGCGTTCCGCTCGTAGCCGTCGTGGGCGGGATCGGCGACGGGATCGGGCCGATCTACGATATGGGCGTCTCCGCCGTTTTCAGCATCAACCGGCTGCCCGTGGATTTTTCCATAGCAAAGGCAGGCAGCCGTGAAAATCTCGCGGCGGCGATGGAAAACATCCTGCGCCTGATCGCCGCGTTTTAAAGCGAAAGCGGCCGGGCCCAAGCTCAAACGGTTTCCACAAGGCCGTCGTGCGCCACGAGGATCCCCTCGGCGGCCAGCTTCCGGGACGTCTCCCTGTGCGGCGCATGGAGGGACGGCGCAAGGTGCGAGATATAGATTTTGCAGTTGTCCGCAAAAACGCCCAGGGGCTTCATGGAAACAATCAGTTTCCGCACCATGGGGATGCTGTTGTGCTCGCAGATGCGGAAATCGCCGTCGTAGTCCCCCACGGTTCCGTCGAACACGAACAGGGAGAAGCCGGCGTGCATCAGCGCGTAAAAAGTCGGGGTCAGGAACCATGCGCCGTCGCAGCCGTAGAAGATTTTCTTTCCGCCTTTTTCAAGGACGTAATGCACCGGCCGTTCCTCCGTGCGTTCCGTCCGGTGGTTCGCATACAGAGCTGAAACCGAGAAACCGCCGATCTGCTCCGGCTCTCCGCAGCGCAGGCTGTGGACGGCATAGTGCGCGCTTTCCGGGAAGAAGGCGGCGGCGGATTCATGGCACCAGACGTTGAGTCCGCCGGGGACCGCCGCCGCGAGCTTTTCAATTAGATCGGGACGGCAGTGGTCGCGGTGCGTGTGCGTAATCAGCAGGTCGGCGATCTGCTTTTTCTTCACGCCGGCGATGGCGAGGGAGTTCAGAGCGTAGTCGCCGCAGTCGATCATCAGACGGCCGTCCACAAGCACGGACGAGGAACGCCGGCAGTCGCAGTCGAATTTGTCCCGGTACTGTCCCTCTAGCCCCGGCTGATAATCGAACGCACCTGTCCCGAGAAAAAGAATTTCCATACGGAATTCCGCCTTTCGTATGCCCGGATGCCGGGCACTTTTTTCGTGAGGCTGGGCGCGTTTCCCGCAGCCCGGTCGTCCCCAGTTTACCACAAAAGGCCGCATACCGAAAAGAAATCTGCAGCCGGGTCCGGCTTCAGGCGAAACAGCGGTTGGAAATCCGTCGTAAGCCTTTTTTGCACGCTGCTTGAATCTGGCGGGGAGGCCGGATATAATGGAAACAGAATCCCTTACATTCGTGCTTTTTCGCCTGGAAGGCCGGGGCGCCGCCCTGCCGTCCCGAAGCCGTGCGGGCGATGATGGGAGGCGTGTGCGTGCAGACGATCGACGAGGCGCTGGAGAAGCTGCAGTCTTCGCCCTTCCGCGCCGGCTTTTCCCTGACCGAAAAGGACAGGGCCTATGTGCGGGCGAAGGGCATGGATACGATCCGCCGTCACGCACGGGATTTTGTGCGGCGGAGGCTGGCCCCCGCCGTGATCCCGAACGACGGCAGACAGACGCCCATGCGCGGGCACCCGGT
>DHAI01000017.1:9700-18288 GCA_002397355.1 Ruminococcaceae bacterium UBA4958
TGCTGCTGCCGCGGCTGCCTCAACAGATGGTACCGCGTGCCGAAGGGCGTTGCGCTGACTGCGCGGCAGCAGGAACAGATCGTCGCTCTGCTGATGGCGTGGATCGAGCGCCAGATGGGGAAAAATGAGAACGGGGGAGTAAAATGAACGAAATCGGGCAAGTGGCAGTCGGGATCCTGATCCCGCTGCTTGGCACAACGCTGGGCGCGGCCATGGTCTTTTTCCAGAAAGGCGAAATGCGGCAGAGTGTGCAGAAAGCGATGCTCGGCTTCGCCTCCGGCGTGATGATCGCGGCGTCGGTCTGGTCGCTGCTTCTTCCGTCGATCGAGATGGCGGAAGCGGCGGGCGTGACCGCCTGGCTCCCCGCCGTCGTGGGCTTTTTGTGCGGCACGGGCTTCCTTCTTGCGCTGGATATGCTCATCCCGCACCTGCACCTCGATTCCGACCGGCCGGAAGGGCGCCCCTCCCGGCTGAACCGGTCGTTCATGCTTGTTCTCGCCGTCACGCTGCACAATATCCCGGAGGGCATGGCGGTGGGCGTGGTGTTGGCCGGCATGCTCAGCAACAGCGCCGCGATCTCCGCCGCCGGGGCGTTTGCCCTTGTGATGGGCATCGCCATCCAGAATCTGCCGGAGGGCGCAATCATCTCCATGCCGCTCGTAAGCTCCGGCATGACGAAGAGGCAGTCGTTCGCGTACGGCTTCCTGTCCGGCGTCGTGGAGCCGATCGGCGCTCTGGTCACGATTTTCCTGACGGCGCTTGTCACGCAGATCCTGCCGTATATCCTTGCCTTCGCGGCCGGCGCCATGATCTATGTGGTCGTGGAGGAGCTCATCCCGGAAGCCCAGTCCGGCGAGCATACCAATGTGGGGACCGTCGGCGCGGCTTTCGGGTTCGCACTGATGATGCTGCTCGACGTGGCGCTGGGCTGAACCGGTTCCGGAAAACCGCGCCGCGGCGGCCGGCCGGGCTCATCTTTCTCCTCGTGAAAATCATACACAGAAAGCGTTTCCCGTCGAAATCTCTGTTACCATGGGGATTGGTGATGGAGAATTATGAAATGGAATGATAAAAACGCTGTTTTCAAAAGCGTCCTTCTCTGCGCGCTTTTTCTCGCCGTGGTGCCGGCGGCTTCGGGCAACGCGCAGGCGGGCGAAATCTCGGTCTCTTCCGGGACGACGGCGGGGGAACTGAGCGGCTCTCCCGATCTGGCCGGCAGCGGCGTGAAAGTCACCGTCGTCGGAAAGGACGGGAGCGCTCGGACGGGGGCGCTGCAGGACGGTGACACCGTCCTTGTGCGGGATGCAGCCGGCAATGTCACGGGCAGCTACCGGATTTCCCTGTCCGGCGCGGATTCCGGTTCTTCCTCCGGAGGGGAGGAAAGTTCGGGCGCGGACGCCCCGCCCGCGGGCGGTTCTTCCGGCGGTCTTTCCGGAGCGTCGGGGAGCGCGGGCTCCCGGGTGTCGGAAGAATCTTTTCCTTCCGCTTCGCAGCGCGGCGGGCTTTATCTCTTTTCCCAGCCGGTAACGGTGGAGGATCTGTGCCGGCAGCTCAACTCCCAGAGTGGAAACGTCGCGCTGCGCGCCGTTGTCACAGCCTTTTCCGGCGCGGTGAAGGGCAGCGGGCCGGTCTGCACGGGGGACACGGTCGCGGTGAAGGATGCTTCCGGGGCGGAGGTCAGCTCCGTCACCGCCGTGGTGCGGGGCGACCTGACGCGGTGCGGAGAACCGACGTCGGCCGGCTGCTCGCTTTTGTACGACTGCCTGACGGGGAAGCGGAGCCTTTCGGCCGACCTTTCCGAGGCCGCCGACCTGAACTGCAGCGGCGGCGCCGATACGGCGGATTTGCTGCTGCTGAAAAAGCTGGTTTCCGGCGTCCCATGAGTCCTATTTTGTTTGTCAAAGCGCGGAGCGGAGGATCGCCCCGCGCTTTTTTATGCCCGCCGGCGCAAAAAAGCCGCGGAAGACAACTATTTGCGCACGTCCGTCATAAATCAGACGAGTCCCGAATACCTTTTCTTAGAAAATGGAAAAGGAGAGAGCTCTATGGATTATATGCTTGAGCGCGAAAGGATTGCCGTCGGGGAAACAATTTTCGACGGCTGCCAGGAACAGCCGGTTGACATAGACATCAATCTCCCGGATTACTGCCCGGATATCCAGCGGATCCTGAAATGCCAGATCTATCCGCGGATCTCCTCGCAGAGCGTTACGGGGGACCGTCTGATGATCGACGGGAGCTGCGGCGTGAAAATCTTTTACCTCGACCCGCAGAGCGCCTGCGTCCGCTGCTTCGCGACGGAAGAGTCCTACTCCGCCGAGATCGCCCTGAAGCAGCAGGCGGACAACGCGCTCGTCCTCGTTTCGCCGCGCGTGGAATATGTCAACTGCCGCGCTTCCAGCCCGCGCAAGCTGAACATCCACGGCGCCTTCTCCCTTTGCGCCAGAGTCGTCGCAGCGGGGCAGGACGAAGTGGTCGGCAACATTGCGGGCGACGACGTGGAGCAGTTGAAAACGACGGTTTCGTTCAGCCAGTTCGTCGGCTTTTCCCAGCAGCAGTTCAGCGTGGACGAAGTGCTTGAACTCCCGCAGGGGAAGCCGCAGGCGGACACCATCGTCCGCGCGGACTCGCACGCCGTGCTGCAGGACTGTAAGGTTACGGCCGGAAAACTGATGACCAAGGGCGAGGTCAGCGTCAAGTTCCTCTACCTCGCGCCCGGGGACGCCGCGCCGATGGAGACGGCGGAGTATTCCATCCCGTTCACCCAGATGCTGGACTGCGGCGGCGCGGCGGAAGACTGTATGTGCTTCGTGCGTTTTGCCGTAGCCGGCGTGGACGCGCAGGTGAAAAACGATTATTCCGGAGAAAACACCTACTTCGACACGCAGGCGAAGATCCGCGCTACCGTGCGGGTTTACCGCAAAACGGAGACCACGTTTGTGAACGACGCCTATTCCCGCCGGTTCGACATGAATATCACCGCGAAGCAGAGGACCGTGGAGAGCCCCTCGGAAAATCTCTCGGACGTTCTGGTCCATAAAAGCGAGATCGGCGTGGAGGACAACACGATCGCGAAGGTGATCGACGTCTGGAGCGAGATGGCGAACGCCAACGGCTCGGTGGAGGACGGCAAGCTGGCGCTGAAGGGCAAGTACAGCCTCTGCGTCCTGGCGCAGGACGACAAGGGCACGCCTTTCTACTTTGAGCGCCTGATCGATTACGAGCATCAGATGCCGTGCGCTTCCGCGGGCGACCTGAAGTGCAGCGCGGACGCGTCCGTGGGCGCGGTCAGCTACCGCCTGGCGGGGAAGGGGATCGAGGTCAAGACGGAGCTGCACCTGGAGGCTGAGATTTCGCAGCGCATCACGTTCAAGGCGATCTCGCAGGTGTCCGCGGACGAGACGAAGCCCACCGCGAAGGACGACGACGCGCCGCTCTGCCTGTATTACGCGGAGGCGGGCGAAAGCCTCTGGAACATTGCGCGGGAGTACCGCACTTCCGTGGAGAACATCCGCGCCGAAAACGATCTTTCCGGAGACGCGGTGGAAAACCGCGGGATGCTGATGATCCCAGTGTAAGCGGCCCGGAAAACTCCGGGCCGGTGATCAGACCGAAAATTCTCTGCCTTGAGGGGGAGGTAAAATGGAAGAACAGAATATTTACCGGGATATCTCCGAACGCACCAACGGCGATATCTACATCGGCGTCGTCGGCCCGGTGCGCACCGGGAAATCGACGTTTATCAAGCGCTTTATGGACACGGTCGTCGTGCCGAACATGGATTCGCAGTATCCGCGCGAGCGGGCCATAGACGAGATGCCGCAGTCGGCGGCCGGCCGCACGATCATGACGACCGAGCCGAAGTTCATCCCGGAGAAGGCGGTCACGGTCCATATCGGCGAAAACGCCACGTTCTCCGTGCGCCTGATCGACTGCGTGGGCTATATCGTGCCGAGCGCCCTCGGCTACATAGAGAACGACAACCCGCGCATGGTCATGACGCCGTGGTACAAGGAACCGATCCCGTTCAACATGGCGGCCGAGATCGGCACCAAGAAGGTCATTACGGAGCACTCCACCATCGGCCTCGTCATCACGACGGACGGCAGCATCAGCGACATCCCCCGCGCCGAGTACGCGGAGGCCGAGGAACGCGTCGTCGACGAGCTGAAAAAGATCAACAAGCCGTTCATCATGCTGCTGAACTGCGTGGACCCCGCGACGAACGAAGCGGCGCAGCTCGGCGCGCAGCTCCAGGAAAAATACGGCGTGCCGGTGATGCCGGTCAACTGCCTGAATCTGGAGGAGGAGGAAATCCGCGGGATCCTCGAAAAAATCCTGTTCGAGTTCCCTGTGCGCGAGGTTCGCTTCGAGATGCCGCGCTGGATTTCCTCGCTGGAAAAAGACCACTGGCTCCGCTCGTCCGTCTTTTCCTGCATCCGGCAGTCCGCCGCGAAGGTGTCTAAGATCCGCGACGTGGACAATATTGTCGCCGGCGTGCAGCAATGCGAGTTCGTCAGCGCTTCGCGCACCGTTTCGGTGGATCTCGGCACGGGGCGCGCGCGCGTGGGCGTGCAGTTGGCGCCGGATCTTTTCTACCGCGTGCTGGGTGAGAAAACCGGCCTTGCAATCACCGACGAGGGCAGCCTGATGGACTGCATGATGAAGCTGGCCGAGATGAAAAAGACCTACGACAAGATCGGCGCGGCTTACCGCGACGCGGAGGAAACCGGTTACGGCATCGTGATGCCGGACGTGGATGAGCTCACGCTGGAGGAGCCGGAGATCATCCACCAGGGAGGCCGCTACGGGATACGCCTGCGCGCCGCGGCGCCGTCCGTCCACATGATGAAGACGCGCATCACGACGGAGATCACGCCGATCGTCGGCTCGGAAAGGCAGTCGCAGGACCTGATTGATTATATCCTGAAGGAATTCGAGTCGAATCCGTCGCAGATCTGGGAGTCGAACGTTTTCGGCAAGAGCTTGCACGAGCTGGTCAACGAAGGGCTTCACAACAAGCTGTCGCGCATGCCGGACGACGCGCGCGAGAAAGTCAGGGAAACCATCGAGCGCATCATCAACGAGGGCTGCAACGGGCTCATCTGCATTATCCTCTGACGCCGGCATATGCGAACCACGGCCGGGCGGCTGCAGCCGCCCGGTTTTTCGTTTTTCCATGCGATCCTGGAATTTCACCTATATTCTACGCCGTTTCGGGTTGCAATGTCGGACATGATTCGTGTATAATAAAAAGGAAAGACTTATGACTTTTGAGGGTAGGAAGTGTTGAAATGTTTCGGATTCTGCAAAAGCGCAAGCTCAACGATTCCATGACGCTCATGGTTGTCGACGCGCCGTATATTGCCCGCAAGGCGAAGGCGGGGCAGTTTATCATCCTGCGCGTCAACGAACAGGGCGAGCGTATTCCGCTTACCGTGGCGGATTACGACCGCGAAAAAGGAACGGTTACCATCATCTACCAGGTCGTCGGCAAGACGACGATGCTTCTGGACCGGCTGAACGAGGGCGATTCCATTCTCGATTTCATCGGGCCCCTGGGCAAGCCGAGCGAACTGGAGGGCTACAAGAGAGCGGCCGTCATCGGCGGCGGCGCCGGCTGCGCGATCGCCTACCCGCAGGCGAAGGCGCTGCATGCCATGGGCACCAAGGTGGACATGATCGCCGGCTTCCGCAGCAAGGACATCGTTATCCTTGAAGACGAGATGCGCGCCGCGTCGGACAACCTCATCATCATGACGGACGACGGCTCCAACGGCAATCAGGGCTTTGTGACCGACGCCCTGAAAAAGCAGATCGAGAACGGCGCAGGCTACGACCTGGTGGTCGCCATCGGCCCGCTCGTGATGATGCGCGCCGTAAACAACGTGACGAAGCCTTACGGCATCAAGACGATTATCAGCATGAACCCCATCATGATCGACGGGACGGGCATGTGCGGCGGCTGCCGCCTGACCGTAGGGGGGAAGACGAAGTTCGCGTGCGTGGACGGGCCGGACTTCGACGCGAGCGAAGTCGATTTCGACGAGGCGATCCGGCGCTCCAAGACGTATTTCGAGATGGAGCGCGCCGCGGCGCGCGATTATCAATGCCATTTAATGGAGGCTGCCAACCATGCCTAATATGACTCCGAAAAAGACATCCATGCCCGAGCAGGAACCCTCCGCCCGCAGAAACAATTTCAACGAGGTTGCGCTCGGTTACACCGAAGAGATGGCGCGCGGCGAAGCCACCCGCTGCCTGCACTGCAAAAACCAGCCGTGCGTGAAGGGATGCCCCGTGGGCGTGCATATCCCGGATTTCATCCGCTCCATTACGGCGGCCGATTACGAAGGCGCATACCGCACCATCAAACTGACGAATTCCCTTCCGGCGGTCTGCGGCCGCGTTTGCCCGCAGGAGAACCAGTGCGAGCGCAACTGCGTCCGCGGCATCAGGGGAGAACCCGTTGGCATCGGCCGCCTGGAGCGTTTCGCCGCCGACTGGCACTTGAAGCATGGCGAGGACGAGCCGTTCCACGCGGAGCCGAACGGCCACAAGGTCGCCGTTGTCGGCTCCGGGCCCGCCGGCCTTACCTGCGCCGGCGACCTCGCCGCCATGGGCTATTCCGTCACGGTGTTCGAGGCGCTCCACGTCGCCGGCGGCGTGCTGATGTACGGCATCCCGCAGTTCCGTCTGCCGAAGGAGATCGTGCAGAAGGAGATCGACGCGCTGAAGGCGAAAGGCGTAACAATCGAAACGGATATGGTCATCGGCAAGGTGCTTTCCGTGGACGAGCTTTTTGAGAACGGTTTCGAGGCCGTGTTCGTCGGCACCGGCGCCGGCCTTCCGAGCTTTATGAACATCCCCGGCGAGGGCCTCGTGGGCGTCTACTCCGCCAACGAGTTTCTCACCCGCGTGAACCTGATGAAGGCCTACAAGCCAGGCTACGACACCCCGATCATCCGGCCGAAGGTCGCCGCCGTCGTCGGCGGCGGAAACGTCGCGATGGACGCCGCGCGCACCGCGCTCCGCCTCGGCGCGGAGCATGTCCACGTCGTCTACCGCCGCGCGGAAGAGCAGATGCCCGCCCGCCGCGAGGAAGTGCATCATGCCAAGGAAGAGGGCATTGAATTCAATCTCCTCTGCAACCCGGTGCAGATCCTTGGCGACGAAAAGGGCAAGGTGAAGGCGATCGAGTGCATCCGCATGGAGCTGGGCGAGCCGGACGCTTCCGGCCGCAGAAGGCCGGTCCCGATCGAAGGCTCCAACTTCCAGATCCCGGTGGACGCCGTCGTGATGGCCCTCGGCAACACGCCGAACCCGCTGATCCGCACCACGACGAAAGGCCTTGAGGCAAACAGCCATGGCTGCATCATCGTGAAGGACAGCATGGAGACGACGCGCGAGGGCGTTTACGCCGCCGGCGACGCCGTAAGCGGGGCGGCCACGGTCATCCTGGCCATGGGCGGCGGCAAGCAGGCCGCAAAGTCCATCGACGAGTATATCCGTTCGAAATCCGGAGTGAACCGGAGCCGATAAGGAAACGAAACAACAAAGAACCCGCTGAAAGCAACGTTTGGCTTTCAGCGGGTTCTTTCCGTCGGGGTTCCGGCCCGTCCGGAAAGCGCCGTCTCGTTTTTCCCGGCGGATTTATTCTTGGAACCGGGTTCTGAGCCGCCCTACGCACACATACCATTTGGTACAGGCCATGACGAGGAAAATCGGGCCGGCAAGGGGAGTGCAAAGGATGGCAGAAAAATACGGCAGCCCGGATCAGCCGCATGATGCGCCGGCGGCGGAGCAGAATCCGGAAGCGGCGGAAGACGAGGAAAGCGAATTTGAAGAAGAAGAGCGCACGCGCGAGTCGCGGCGCGGCAACGCAAAGCTCCTGACAACCATCCAGATTATCGCGTGTCTGGTCGTGCTTGCGGCGGCGCTCGCACTGCGTTTTTCCGGCGACGGGGTCTATCAGAAGGTGCACGCGTGGTATCTTGCGGCGGTCAACGATTCGCTGATTGCGGAAGAACAGACGGCCCAGGCGAAGCGCGTTGTCGTCGGTTTATGGGATAATCTGACGGCCTCCCGCCCGGAGGTGTTCGGGAGTTCGTCGCAGGCGGCAGCGTCGCAGTCATCGCCGCAGACGGCGTCGTCGCAAACGGCGGCGCCGCAGTCCGGCGGGGCTTCCGCGCCGCAGTGACGTTTTGTGTCGGCAAATGCCGCGTCTCGGTGGGGGTTCCCTTTCTTGCCGTCGTCGCCCTTCTGCTTGCGCTGGACCGGAGCGGAGCGGCGCAGGCAGGCCTTGCCTGCGCCGCGCTGCATGAAGCGGCGCATCTGGCCGCGATGAGGTTCATGGGGGAGGCGCCGCGGGAAGTCCGCTTTACGCCGTTCGGCATCGATATCGTGCGTTCCCGGGAAGGGCGCAGCTACGGCAGGGACGCCCTTGTTTCGCTTGCCGGGCCGCTCGCCAACCTGGCAGCCTTCGGCGTATGCCGGATGATCCCGGGGGAAGGCGCGGCTCTTTGTTCCGCCGGGAACTTTCTTCTTTTCGCGCTGAACGCGCTCCCCATCGCCCCGCTTGACGGGGG
>DHAI01000017.1:18530-18917 GCA_002397355.1 Ruminococcaceae bacterium UBA4958
CTGCTGCAATCCCGGTGGAACTTCACCCTGCTGTTTGCCGCCTGCTACCTTTTTGCGCTCCTGTTGATGAAAAGGGAGTGGTGAGCAATACGCCGGTTCGCAGTAAGTATATTTTTAAGTATATATTACAAATGGTATTTTTACGGGCTCGCCGGGGCGGGAACCGGCAACCCGGCCGGAGACGGAATGGTCCGCGGCGGAACCGTAAAAAAATACCGCCGCCGCGGGCTGTTTCCGTGGAAGCGGATGGAAAATATGGATCGGGGCAGGAGCGGGCCGTCAGGGCAGCGGAGCTTCCTTGCCGCTGAACACGATGCCCCGCACGGCGTCCACCGTCACCGTCGTACCGCTTTTCAGGATGCGCGTCGCGTTCTGCACGCCGACGAT
>DHAI01000059.1 GCA_002397355.1 Ruminococcaceae bacterium UBA4958
CGACTTTTTTCGGGCCGTTTTGCAACAACCCATTTTGCGTCGGAAAGAGGGGAAAGACCTTCAGAGGGAACAATTTGTCCCTCAGAAGGCCTTTCCCCCAAGAAAAACGACGGGATTCTTGAATTTTTGTTCCGAAAAGAATATGATAAATCAGGAAATATTTCCTAATTTTACAGGAATAAGGGGGAAGCCTTTTTGTATTTTGCACATACCAGCGAGGACGGCAGGCGCCAACCCATAATGGACCATCTCGCGGGGACGGCGGCCCTGGCCGAAAAATTTGCAGGGGCGTTCGGCGCAGGAGAGTTTGGCCGGTGCTGCGGGATGCTGCACGATGCGGGAAAATTTTCCGAGGCGTTTCAGCGCAGGCTTTTAAAAGATGGCCCGAAGGTGGACCACTCCACGGCCGGGGCCCAGGCGGCCCTGAAAGCGTCCCGAACCGGAATCGGCCTGATTGCGGCGTACTGTGTGGCGGGGCACCATGCCGGCCTGCCGGACGGCGGAGGCTCTGCGGATACGCCGGCCGAAGCGACGCTTTTCGCCCGGATGCAGCGCGCCGTGCCCGATTTCGGTCCGTTTTACCGGGACGTGGACCCGCGGGTCCTGGTTCCAAAATCGCGCCCGCCCATCCGAATGACGGGAAAACTGGGCTTTTCCGCATCCTTTTTTATCCGGATGCTGTTTTCCTGCCTTGTGGACGCGGATTTTCTGGACACGGAAGCCTTTGAGCACAACCGCCCGGTCCGCGGCGGAATCGGAGAATCCATTCCCGCGCTGTGCGCGAAACTGGAACGGTATGTGGGGCGCTTTCGGAATCCTTCGGGCGACCTCAACCGCAGACGCTGCGAAATTCTGGAGACCTGCCTGCGAAAATCGGCCGGCCCGCGGGGCCTTTACACCCTCACGGTCCCGACCGGCGGGGGAAAGACCGTTTCTTCCCTGGCGTTCGCCCTTCGCCATGCGGCGGAACGCGGGATGGAGCGGGTGATCTACGCCATCCCGTACACCAGCATCATCGAGCAGAACGCCGCCGTTTTCCGGGAAATCCTCGGCGACAAAAACGTTCTGGAGCATTACAGCAGCTATGAATACGACGACCGGGACGAGGAGATGGACCCGAAGCGCCTTGCAACGGAAAACTGGGACGCGCCGGTGGTCGTCACGACAAACGTCCAGTTTTTCGAGTCCCTGTTCGCCAACCGGACCTCCCGCTGCCGGAAGCTCCACAACATCGCAAAAAGCGTGATTATCTTCGATGAGGCGCAGATGATTCCGCGGGAGTATCTGCTGCCCTGCGTGCGCGCGATTGCGGAGCTTGTGCTGAACTACGGCTGCACGGCGGTGCTCTGCAGCGCCACCCAGCCGGCCCTGCAGGGGCTGTTTCCGCCGGAGGTCAAAAGTGTCGAAATCTGCGAGAATGTATCGGAGCTTTACGGCCTCTTTCGCCGGACCCGGTTTGTGCGGGCCGGGGAGATGGACGACGAAACACTGGCCCGGAAGCTTGGCGCGCAGCGGCAGGTGCTCTGCATTGTGAACACCCGCCGCCACGCCCAGGATCTGTATTCCCGGCTGAAAGGGGAAGGCACTTTTCACCTTTCCACTCTGATGACCCCGGTCCACCGAAGCCGGGTTCTGGACGGGATACGAGAGCGCCTGAAGAAAGGGGAAGCCTGCCGCGTGGTCTCCACCAGCCTGGTGGAGGCCGGCGTGGACGTGGACTTTCCCACCGTGTACCGCGAGGAGACCGGCTTGGATTCTGAAATCCAGGCGGCGGGGCGGTGCAACCGGGAGGGCAGGCGCCCTCTCGGGGACAGCCGCGTCGTGATTTTCCGCGCGGAAGAAAAATACCGCAGGCATCTTCCCGCCGCGGTGCGTCTGCCCGCGGATATCACTGCGGCCGTGGAGTCAAAATTTGACGATATCGCCTCGCCGGAGGCAATCCGCTGCTATTTTGAGACCCTGTACCGCGTATCCGACGAGCAGCTGGACCGAAAAAATATCGTCGGGCGCCTGGAACGGGGCGCGGCCGACAATTTCAGTTTCCCCTTCGCAAGCGTGGCGGAGGACTTCCATTTCATCGAGAACGAGACGATGCCGATCCTCATCCCCAAAGAGCCGGAAGCCGCGGAGTATGCCCGCCGCCTGCGCGCCGGGGAGCGGAGCCGCGAGCTTTTCCGCGCGGCGGGCCTGTACTGCGTCAACGTGTACAGCCCTCATTTTCAGGCGCTGTACGACGCGGGCAAAGTCGAGCTGCTGGACAGCGGCATCGCCGTTCTGACCGACTTGAAGGCGTATTCCGAAGAGACGGGCCTTTCCCTTCCCGGCAATGGCGGGAATGCCGTTTTCGCATAATACGGCGGCGGCAGAAATTCTGCCGCCGCCCGCTCAGTCGGAGCATACATCCAATAAACTATTTCAACCCACGCGCTGCCCAGGCGGCAGCGCGACAATAAAACACTTTATCATTATATCAGGCTTCCATAAAAAGTGAACGAAAAAATTAAAAATAGGATTGACAAAATTTTGAAAGTGAGTATAATTAAGGCGTAGATTATCATACGTCCAAAAAACTGAATAATTTAAAAGGAAGTGATTTTATGGGCTATGGAGTCAAAGTGGAAGTCTGGGGGCCGTGGGCGCTGTTTTGCCGGCCGGAGATGAAGGCGGAACGCGTGACTTACGACGTAATCACGCCCTCCGCCGCAAGGGGAATTCTCGAGGCAATTTACTGGAAGCCCGAAATCCGCTACCGCATTGACAGCCTGTACGTCTGCAACCCCATCCGCTTTGCCAATGTCCGGCGGAACGAGGTTTCCGCCAAATTGCTCTGCAGCATCGGCCTGGCCGCGATGAACGGCAAAAAGGTGCCGTACCTGTACGCGCCCAGAGTGATCCAGCAGCGCGCCTCGATCACATACCGCACGTCCCGCAAAATCATCGAGGCGCGCTGCTGGATCAC
>DHAI01000089.1:0-6811 GCA_002397355.1 Ruminococcaceae bacterium UBA4958
TTAGAATACCTCTCCAACTGGCAGTTTTCCGTCCGGGTTATCCAGACAGCTTTCACATTATACTCAATATTGCTGAAAAAATCAACCCCTTGAGACGGAAAAATTACTTTTGAATGTGAAAGTACGGTTTGCGCTTGAAAATCGTCCGGCGGTACGTTAAGATATTCCCTGGATTCCTATAGCTTTTACGTTGGAGATGGTAGAGTTGGATCGTGTTTTAATTTCGGAGCTCAATAAAAATTGCAAAGAGTACGACGGAAAAACCGTCACCGTATGCGGTTGGGTTCGTTCCGTGCGGGCTTCCAAGGCTTTCGGCTTTCTTTCGCTGAACGACGGAAGCTGCTTTCAAGGCCTTCAGATCGTTTTTGAGGACGGCAAGGTGAAGAATTATAAGGAAATCGCAAAATTCGGCGTCGGCACGGCGGTTTCCGTCGTGGGAACGGTGGCGGTTACGCCGCAAGCGAAGCAGCCGTTTGAAATTCATGCCGCCTCGATTCGCTCGGAAGGGGATTCCGCGCCGGATTATCCTCTGCAGAAAAAACACCATACGCCGGAATACCTGCGCACGGTGGCCCATCTGCGCGCCCGAACCAATCTTTATGGAGCCGCGTTCCGCGTGCGCTCCGCGGCTGCCTTCGCCGTTCACCGTTTCTTTCAGGAGAGGGACTTCGTGTATGTCCATACGCCGCTGATTACCGGAAGCGATTGCGAAGGCGCGGGCGAAATGTTTACCGTGACTTCGTTCGACCTGGACAACCTCCCGAAGACTGAGGACGGAAAAGTCGATTTTTCGCAGGACTTCTTCGGAAAACACACTTCCCTTACGGTTTCCGGTCAGCTGGAGGCCGAGTGCCTGGCCATGGCGTACGGCCGCGTTTACACCTTTGGGCCCACTTTCCGCGCGGAGAAATCCAACACGCAGCGCCACGCGGCGGAGTTTTGGATGATCGAGCCGGAAATTGCATTCGCCGACCTCAACGACGACATGGCGCTCGCCGAAGATATGATAAAGTATGTGATCCGCTATGTGATGGAACGCTGCCCGGACGACCTCGATTTCTGCAACCGGTTTGTGGACAAGGGCCTTCTGGAGCGTCTGAACCATGTCGCCTCTTCGGATTTCGCCCGCGTTTCCTACAGCGAGGCCGTAAAAATCCTGGAAAAGAACAACGGGAAATTCGAGTATCCCGTGTCGTGGGGGACGGACCTCCAGACGGAGCATGAGCGGTACCTGACCGAAAAGGTATTCGGCTGCCCGGTTTTCGTGACGGATTACCCGAAGGAAATCAAGGCGTTTTATATGCGCCAGAATGACGACGGCAAGACGGTTGCCGCGGTGGATTGCCTCGTTCCCGGCATTGGGGAGATCATCGGCGGCAGCCAGCGCGAGGAGCGTCTCGATCTGCTGCAGGGGAGGATCCGGGAGTTGGGGATGAACGAGGAGAACTACGGGTGGTATCTCGACCTGCGCCGTTACGGTGGGCCGAAGCACGCGGGCTTTGGCCTCGGCTTCGAGCGCCTGATCATGTATTTGACCGGGATCGCAAACATCCGCGACGTGCTGCCGTTCCCGCGGACGACGGGTTCCGCCGAATTCTGACGGATTTCCTGGAAACCTCATATGGCGGAACGATAAAAAGCGGTGCGGATGCGCCGCTTTTTCTGTGGGTATCCATGAATCGGTTTTCAAAAATGCAAGGTTGCGAATTAACGCTTGCAAAATTTACGCTTATCGTATAGAATATGAAATGCTTTTCTCAGCATTCTGCAATTTATATAAGGGAGATGCTCAGCGTTGGATTTTACGAAAATGACGGGGGCGGAGCTGCTGCACGAGAAAGAAGCGCTGGACGGCCGATACGCGGCGTTTCAGGCGCGAAAGCTGAATCTCGACATGACGCGGGGCAAGCCCTGCGCGGAGCAGCTTGCGCTTTCCAATCCCATGCTGGACATTTTGAATTCCCAATCCGATTTCCGTTCGCCGGACGGCCCCGACTACCGCAACTATGGGATGGGAAACGGCCTGCCGGAAGTGCGCGGCATTTTCGCGCGGATGATGGGCGTGGATGCCGGGCATGTGATCCTGGGCGGGAATTCCAGCCTGAATATGATGTTCGATACCGTTGCGTGCGGCATGACGCACGGCTTTGCCGGCTGCAGGCCGTGGGCGGGCCAGAGCGGGCTGAAATTCCTCTGCCCTTCTCCCGGCTACGACCGCCATTTCCTGGTGACGGATTATTTCGGCTTCGAGCCCGTCGTGATCCCGATGACGGAAGACGGCCCGGATATGGATGCTGTGGAGGAAGCGGTGAAGGACCCGGCCGTGAAGGGCATCTGGTGCGTGCCGAAGTACCAGAACCCGACGGGCGTCGTCTTTTCCGATGAAACGGTGCGCCGCTTCGCGCACCTGAAACCCGCCGCGGAGGATTTTCGGATTTTCTGGGACAATGCCTACTGCGTGCACGACCTTACGGATACTCCCTGCCGCCTGCTTAGCCTCTGGGACGAATGCGCAAGCGCGGGCACGTTGGAATCCGTGTTTTTCTTTGCTTCCACCAGCAAGATCACGTTCCCTGGCGCGGGCCTCGCCGCGCTTGCCTGCGGGGACGAAAATTATCGGGAACTGCGGAAGCGCTTCGGCGTGCAGATCATTTCGCCCGACAAGCTGAACGAGTTCCGCCATCTGCTGTTCCTGAAAGATTTTGACGGCGTCCTGGCGCAGATGAAAAGACATCGCGCGATTATTGCGCCGAAGTTCCAGGCCGTCGAGGATGTCCTCGACCGCGAGCTTTCCGGCAAGCATGTCGCGTCGTGGTCCAACCCGAAGGGCGGCTATTTTATCAGCGTGGACGTGATGCGCGGCTGTGCCCGGCGCGTCGTGTCGCTCTGCTCGGCGGCGGGCGTGAAGCTTACCCCGGCCGGCGCGACCTATCCGCGCGGCAACGATCCGCACGATGCGAATATCCGCGTCGCCCCCACCTGCCCGTCCGTCGCCGAGCTGAAGCAGGCGATGGAGCTTTTCTGCGTCGCCGTACAGATTGCGGCGGCTGAAAAGCTGCTCGGCTGAGCGGTGCGGACCGCCGGAAACGGGGTCTTTCGTCCGCGGAAAGGGCATTTTACGGTGCCCTTTCCTTTTTTGTCGGATGCGCGTCCATGTTGACGAAATAACCTGCCTAAGCAATTGACTTTTTGGCGGTTTCACAATATAATAAAATCTGTTACGCCTGCGAGTTTCGCGGAATACCAAAACATTGGAGGATGTTCGCATGAAGCGAGTAAAAAAACCTGTGTTCTTCATCGTTGCCCTCCTCATTCTGCTTTTTACCTATGCCTCGGTTTTCGGCATTAAGGGGAAAAACGGCGATAACACTGTCACCTACATAAAGGGTGTCAATGATATCCGATGGGGAATCGACATCAACGGCGGCGTCGAGGCCACGTTTACGCCGGTCACGACGAAAAAGGCGACGAACAATCAAATGGACGCTGCGGAAGCCACCATTAAGCAGCGCATGATCGGCGAGAACATCACCGACTACGAGGTTTATACCGACTACAACCACAGCCGCATCATCGTCCGTTTCCCGTGGAAAAACGACGAAAAGAACTTCGATCCGCAGAAGTCCATCGAGGAACTTGCCGCGACGGCGCAGGTCACTTTCCGCGAGGGAATGGAATACACGACGCAGACGACCGGTTCCGACGGCCAGCCCGTCTACAAAACACCGAAGGGCACGACCGCCTCCAACATTATCCTCCAGGGCAACGAGATCGAAAAGGCCACGCCGGAGATGACGCAGGACAAAACGACGGGCAAAACGACCTACGTCGTCGGACTGCAACTGAGCGAAAGCGGCAAAGCAAAGTTTGCCGACGCAACCACGAAGATGGTGGGCCAAACCATTTCCATCTGGATGGACGACACGATGATTTCCTACCCGAAAGTCGAGGAGGCCATCACGGACGGCAGCTGCGAGATTAACGGCGGCACCAACGGCTTCACGGCCGCGGAAGCCTCCGCGCTCGCAAACAAGATCAACGCCGGCGCCCTTCCGTTCAAGCTCTCCATCACGGATTCCAACACCATCAGCCCCACGCTCGGCAAGTCCTCGCTGAGCGCAATGAGGACGGCGGGCATCATCGCCTTCATTCTGGTGGCGCTGTTTATGATCCTGATGTTCCGTCTTCCGGGCGTTGTGGCGGTCATCTCCCTGCTGGGCCAGGTGGCGCTCTCGTTCGCGGCCGTTTCCGGTTTCTTTCCGTGGCAGAACAGCTTCACGCTCACGCTTCCCGGCGTGGCGGGCATCATTCTCTCCATCGGCATGGGCGTCGACGCGAACATCATCACGGCGACGCGCATCAAAGAGGAACTCTGGACCGGAAAAACGCTTGACATGGCCATCACCCGCGGCGACGACAACAGCTTCTGGGCGATCTTCGACGGCAACATCACCGTGATCATCGTGGCTATTATCCTGATGCTGGTCTTCGGCCCGAAAAATATCCTCTCCTACTGGTTCGGGGCTTCCACGACGGGTTCCATTTATTCGTTCGGCTACACGTTGCTGATCGGCATCATCGGCAACTTCGTTTTCGGCGTCCTCACCACCCGCCAGATGACGCGCGCTCTCTCCGCGTTTGGTTGTTTCCGCAATCGGTGGCTGTACGGCGGGCCTTCCGACGTGAAGCAGATGGAAGGGGGCGCTGAGGCATGAAAAAGTTCCATATCGATTTCTACGCGCACCGGCGTGTGTATTTCGGAATTTCCATAGGCTTCTTCCTTCTGGGGATCATTTTCAACTTCGTGTTCGGCACGCAGCTTGACACCAACTTCAAGGGCGGCGCAATGCTGAGGTATTCTTACTCCGGCGAGATCAATCCCAATACGATCGAGGATTCCGTTCAGCAGGCCATCAATCGCGACGTGACCGTCACGATCAACCGGAACGTCAAGTCCGCGGACGGAAGCCAGACGCTGAACAACGTCACGCTTGCCCTGGCCGGCAACGACTCTCTTTCCCTGGAGAATCAGAAAACGCTGACGGCAACGTTGACGAAGCTCTATCCGAAGGCGAACTTTAACCTTGTGACGTCCGACTCCGTCAATCCGACCATGGGACGCAGCTTCTTCCTCAAATGTATCGTGGCCATTCTCATCGCGTTCCTGCTGCTGGATTTTTACATTGCGCTCCGCTTCCGCAAGATCGGAGGCGCCGCGGCCGGCTTCTTCGCGATCGTCGCGCTGCTGCATGATGTGGCGATCGTTTATTTCACGTTCATTATCTTCCGCATCCCGCTGAACGACAGTTTCATCGCCGTTGTCCTCACGATCCTCGGTTACTCGTTGAACGACACCATCGTGATCTACGACCGTATCCGCGAGAACCGCAGGCTGATGGGATTGAAAACCGGCTTCAGCGTCCTGGTGAACGCAAGCATCAACCAGACGCTGACCCGCTCGGTCTATACCGCCCTGTGCACGTTTATTTCCGTCGCGACGGTCTATGTCGTCGGCATGATTTACAATCTTTCCAGCGTCACCACCTTTGCCCTGCCGATGATGATGGGCGTGATCTCGGGCTGCTATTCCACCGTCTGCATTGCCGGCCCGCTTTATGTAATGTGGGAAAACCGCAAGTCGAGGCTCCGCGCACAGACCGCGGCGATTGCGGCGCCGGCGAGGACCCCCGCGGTTCCGGCGGGCTCCGACGGTTCCGCTCCGGTTTCCGCCTCTGCGAAAGGCTCTGGCAAAAAAGTGAAGACGAAAGCGAAGGCGAAGAAGAGAAAGCGCTGATCTCCCTTCGTGTGAAATGCCGGTGTGTTTGAGAAACACACCGGCATTTTCCGCTTCCCGGAAGGCTTATCCATCGTAATCCTCTATGATTTTTTCAACTTCGGCCATTGTGGCCGCCGGCTTGCCGCGTTTCAGCGCCTGGCGGTCGGCATCCGGCAGCATGTCCACCTCCGTTTCATATTCGCGGAACGGCGTGTTTTCCCCCACGCGGTAAACGCCGATGTGCCCCTGATATTCCCGGACGAGATACCCGCTGCCGATGCCGGCGGTCGGTGCGGCGCCGCTGTTTTCTTGACTTGAAGGTGTATTTGCGGTAGAATAATCTGACATACTTACAGCAGAAGAGGGCGAAGTTGTGCCCTCATTCCGCTCCTGTGGTTTTTCGGAAAGCAGAATTGCTGCGGCTATAACCGCTGCCATGCAGGTTACAAGCATGGGTGCTTTTTTCACTGCAACCACCTCAGACTTATTTTGGATAGGAAACCGGAAAATTATTCATCCCAACAGCACATACGTGTGCCGGGCGGAAAGGCGGTACTTCATGCGAAAAACAGATATCAACCAGTATGCCGGCTCTGCCAAGATGCCGGGCGATAAGATCTCCACGGGCGGTTCGGTCGCCCGCATTCTTGTGAAAGGCCTGCTGACCGTGCTGGCCGTACTGGCCTTCGTCGGAGTCACTGCGATCGTGGTGGTCGGGTCGTTCGTATACAGCCTGCGCGATTCATCCGTCAATCTGGACCTTCAGTCCCTGAAACTGAACTATACTTCGTTTATCTATGTCAACGGCCCGAACGACGACGCGGCGCATCCGGTGCAGTACCTGAGTCTTTACAGCAGCGAGAACCGCATCTGGGTAGATTACGACAAGATCCCGAAGGCGATGACAAACGCGATCGTCGCGATTGAGGACAAGCGCTTTTGGGATCACGAGGGTGTGGACTGGATCCGCACCGGCGGTGCGGTGTTCAATCTTCTGGGGGGCGGTTCCAGTTACGGCGGCTCCACCATCACCCA
>DHAI01000089.1:7014-10994 GCA_002397355.1 Ruminococcaceae bacterium UBA4958
CTGGAAAAGAAATACTCCAAAGAAGAGATCCTGACGGCATACCTCAACGTCGTTCCCTTCGGCAACGGCTGCAACGGTGTGGAGGCCGCCGCGAAAGCATATTTCGGAAAAAGCATAAAAGACTGCGACGTCGCGCAGTGCGCCGCCATCGCGGGTATCACCCAGAATCCGACCGCGTATAATCCGTTCCTCCATCCCGAGGCGAACAAAGAGCGCCAGCAGATCGTTTTGGAGGAAATGCACACCCAGGGCAAGATCACTGACGCGGAATATCAAGCGGCGATGAAAGAGTCGGAGCACATGCAGTTCGCCGCGCAGAAAAAGGCGGCGGTCGTCGATGAGAACGACATCTGGAACTGGTATACCGAGACGCTTTTCGAGGACGTGAAAGAGGGGCTGATGAAGGCCTACAACTGCTCGGCTGACCACGCCGTGGACATGATTTACCACGGCGGCCTGAAGATCTATTCCGCCGAGAACAGCGAGATGCAGGCGGACGCCGAGGCCGCTTTCAACGACAGGACGACTTTTTCCGCCAGCTACCCCAACCTGCAGGGGAGCTTTTTCTCGATGGACTATTCGGGCCGCGTGCTTGCCGTGGTGGGCGCGCGCGGCAAAAAGCTGCAGAACCGCCTGCTCAACCTTGCGACGGACACGCAGAGGCAGCCGGGTTCTTCCATCAAGCCGCTCGCCGTGTACGCCCCCGCCGTCAATCTGGGAAAGATCAATTATTCCAGCCTGATCAACGACGAACCGGTGGACGATTATTGGGGCAAGGGGAAACCTGGGCCGAACAACTGGGATTCGCCGGAGCGGGGCTACCACGGCATGATCACGGTGGAGTATGCGCTGGAACAGTCTTTCAACGCCGCCGCCGTGCAGCTTTTCAAGGCGATTACGACGGCCTACGGCCTGAATTTCATGCGTCAGAAACTCGGTTTCACCAGTATCACGGATGCGGATTACAATCTTGCCGCCGCCATCGGCGGCCTTTCGGAAGGCGTTACGGTGAGGGAAATGGCCGCCGGTTTCCAGATTTTCGGCAATGGCGGCAAATACTATAAGCCGTATACCTACTACTATGTCACGGACCACGATGGCAACGTGATTCCGGGCATGGACAACCGGCAGGAAATCGCCACGCAGGCGATCACCTCTTCCTCTGCGACCATTATGAACAAGCTGCTCGCCCACACCATGGTGTCGGGCACCGGCCGTACTGCGGCCATCAGCGGCTGGCAGACCTTTGGCAAAACCGGCACGACCGACTCGAATAAGGACAGCTGGTTCGTTGGCGGAACACCGTATGCCGTTGCGGGCGTGTGGACGGGCTACGCCGCTTCGCCGCGTTCCGTGGAGGACACCGAAACGGCAAAGCGTGTCTGGAAGACAATCATGTCGAAGTACCTTGAGAACAAGACAAGCAAGACGTTCCAATTCGATCCGAACGTCGTTTCCGCGACGTTCTGCAAAAAGACAGGCCTGCTCGCCGTGCCGGGCGCCTGCTCCGACACGGGAGTAGGCTGGTACGATAAAGACAATATGCCGGCGGTGTCCCCCGTAACTGCGTCCTCGGGCAGCCGG
The DNA here is from genome assembly GCA_002397355.1 of Ruminococcaceae bacterium UBA4958. Taxonomy (GTDB): domain Bacteria; phylum Bacillota; class Clostridia; order Oscillospirales; family Acutalibacteraceae; genus Thermocaproicibacter. The sequence goes on from DHAI01000089.1 coordinate 8,599, forward strand.
ACGCCCTCCGGCACGGTGTCCGGAGACTCGGTCGTCCAGGCGCCGTCCTCATCCGACGCCAGCTCCGAATGGCTGGTTTCCTCGGATGAAACGGACTCGGAGCCGGACGAGACCTCTTCGCAGACGGAGTCTTCCAGCACCGCTTCCCACGAAGCGCCGGAGAGTTCGCCGGCTTCCTCGGCGACTGAAAATGATGTCACGACGGGAAAATCTTCCAAGAAATCCGGAAACGCCGCGACTCCATGACGGAAGAAAATTTTGTTGCTTCCGGGCGCCTTTCATGTTAAACTGATAAAGCATAAAAATTTTAACTGGCAAAAGTGGGAAACGGGGGTGCCCCTTATGGTCGAAATCGCTGTGATGGGTTATGGAACGGTCGGTTCCGGCGTGGTGGAGGTTCTCACACGGCATGCCGACACCATCGCCCGGCGGGCAAAAGAGCAGATTCATATCAAATATATCCTGGACCTCCGCGATTTTCCGGAAAGTCCGTTTCGGGACAGGTTCGTCAAGTCTTTTGAGCCGATTTTTGAAGACCCGGAAGTAAAAATCGTCGTCGAGACGATGGGCGGGCTTCATCCGGCTTTCGACTATGTGAAGCGGTGTCTGGAAAACGGGAAGAGCGTCGTCACGTCCAATAAAGAGCTGGTGGCCGCCAAGGGGGCGGCTCTTCTGGAGGTCGCGCAGCGCAACAACCTGAATTTTCTTTTTGAGGCGAGCGTCGGCGGCGGCATCCCGATTCTCCGGCCCATCAGCCAGTGCCTTGCCGCGAACGAGGTGATCGGAATCGCCGGCATCCTCAACGGGACCACCAATTTCATTCTTACGAAGATGATCCGCGAGAAGACGGGCTTCAAAGAGGCTCTTGCGCTGGCGCAGAAGCTCGGCTATGCGGAACGCGATCCCACGGCGGATGTCGAGGGCCTGGACGCCTGCCGCAAGATCTGCATCCTGGCGTCCTTGACCTACGGGAAGCATGTTTATCCCGACCAGGTACATACCGAAGGCATCACGAAAATCACTTCCGCCGACGTGGAGTACGCGGCGGACTGGGGCGGCGTGGTCAAGCTCATCGGCCTTGTGGAGAAAGAGGACGACGGCCGCCTGAAAGTCTTGGTCTGCCCGATGCTCCTTTCGCGCGAGAGCCAGCTCGCCAATGTGGACGACGTGTTCAACGGGATTCTTGTCCGGGGAGACTCGACCGGCGACGTGGTTTTCTACGGGAAAGGCGCCGGAAAGCTTCCGACGGCGAGCGCCGTGGTGGCGGATGTCATCGACTGCGTCAAGCATTTCAAGGCGAGAAAGTATCTTTTCTGGAGCGAAGGCTCTCCGGATTACGTGGAGGACTTCGGCGAGTATCGGAGCGCCTTTTACGTCCGGTTGGAAGCGGAAGATCCTGCTGCCGCGCTCCGCGGCGCCGGAGAACTGTTCGGCGGTATTGAGACGCTGAAGCGCAGGGATGCGGGACCTGACGAGGCCGCTTTCGTGACGCCGGCGCTCGAAGAGAAGAAGTTTGCGGAAAAGCTTGGGGAGCTTTCCGGGACGAAAATTCTGAATACCATCCGCATCGCGGATTTTTAATGCCCATGGAGATGTTACAATGATACGAATTCAGGTACCCGCAACGAGCGCCAATCTCGGTTCCGGCTTTGATTCGCTCGGCGTCGCGCTCAATCTCTGCAACCAGGTGTGGATGGAAGAGTCCGATTCCTTCAGCATCACAAGCAAAGACAATGTGGACATCCCGCACGACAAGACCAACCTCATTTACTGGGCGGCGAACCGCCTGTATGAGGAATGCGGGCACAAGCTGCCCGGGCTGAAAATCATCCAGCTCAACACCATACCGATCGCGCGCGGCCTCGGAAGCAGCTCGGCGTGTATCGTGGCCGGCATTTCCGGCGCGAACCGGCTGCTTGGCAGCCCGCTGAACCTGCATGAGCTGATCGATCTGGCCGCGGCCATCGAAGGACACCCGGACAACACCACGCCGTGCCTGGAAGGCGGGCTTGTCGCCTCGGCTGTGGAGGCGGGGAAGGTCTACAGCGTGAGCGTCCCGGTTTCCGAAAAGATCCGCTTTGTGCTGTTCGTCCCGCCGTTCGAACTGAAAACGGAGAAGGCGCGTTCCGTGCTGCCCCAGCAGTATTCGCGCGCCGACGCGGTTTACAACCTTTCCCGTTCGGCGCTGATGGCGGCCTCCCTTTTTTCCGGGAAGCTCGAAAATCTGCGCGTGGCCGTGCAGGACAAGCTCCATCAGCCGTACCGCGCCAGCCTGATCGACCGTCTGGAGGATGTGTTCCGGATGAGCTACGAGCTCGGCTCGCTTGGAACTTATGTCAGCGGCGCGGGCCCGACCATCATCTCGCTGGTGGCTTCCGCCTGCGCGGAAGAATTTT
>DHAI01000089.1:11301-14210 GCA_002397355.1 Ruminococcaceae bacterium UBA4958
ATGAGCCTGATTGTTCAGAAATTCGGCGGAAGCTCTCTGGCGGATACGGACCGTCTGTATCATGTGGCCGGCATTGTCACGCAGACTTATGCCGAAGGCAACGGCGTTGTCGTCGTCGTTTCCGCGCAGGGAGACACGACGGACGAGCTGATTGCCAGGGCGGCGGAGGTCAACCCCAACGCTTCCCGCCGCGAAATGGACATGCTGCTGACTGCCGGAGAGCAGATGTCGGCTTCGCTGCTTGCGATGGCGGTTGAAAAACTCGGCTGCCCGGTCGTATCGCTGCTCGGCTGGCAGGCCGGTTTTCTGACGGACACCACTTACGGAAGCGCGCGCATCAAGCGAGTGGAGCCGGACCGCATCCGCAAGGAACTGGACAAGAAAAACATCGTGATTGTCACCGGTTTCCAGGGCGTGAACCGTTACGACGATATGACGACGCTAGGCCGCGGCGGTTCGGATACGAGCGCCGTTGCCATCGCGGCCGCCATGCACGCAGATCTCTGCCAGATTTTTACCGACGTGGAGGGCGTTTTTACGGCCGACCCGCGCAAGGTCGGGAACGCAAGAAAGCTGGAAGCGATTTCCTACGACGAGATGCTTGAGCTTGCTTCGCTTGGCGCTCAGGTGCTGAATAACCGTTCGGTTGAGATGGCGAAAAAATACGGGATCGAGCTGGAGGTGCTCTCCAGCCTGACGCAGGAACCGGGAACGATCGTTAAGGAGGCAGTCAAAATGGAAGGAATGCTCATCAGCGGCGTGGCGAAGGACGAAAGCGTTGCGCGCATCTCCGTCGTCGGCGTGCCGGACCGCCCCGGTCTTGCATTCAGGATTTTTTCAAAGCTCGCTTCAAAACACATCAACGTGGACATCATTCTCCAGTCCATCGGCAGGAACGGGACGAAGGACATCAGCTTTACCGTAAATCTGAACAACCTCAAGGACACCATTGCGCTGCTTGAACCCTATATTTCCCAGATCGGCGCCAATACCGTCGTTTACGACGATTCCGTCGCCAAGGTTTCCATTGTCGGCGCGGGCCTGGAGTCCCATCCCGGCATGGCGGCAAAGATGTTCGAGGCGCTTTACGAGGCAAATATCAATATTCACATGATCTCTACCAGCGAGATCAAGATTTCGGTTCTGATCAACCGCTCCGACGCGGACCGGGCCGTTTCCGTTATCCACGAAAAATTCTTCGGGGAAGCGCCGGACGTCTGAATTTCCGGCGGCGCCGTGGGGAGACTGCGGCGCCTTTTCTGTAGCGACCCCGCCGGGTTTGCTGAGAGTGATTGCTCTTTGCGCCGGGAAGGTTTTCGTATTTTTCCGGAAGGCTGCGTACCGGGAAAAAGCGGATCCGTGCCGATCGTACCGAGTGGGCGGAGGGCGCCGCTTCTGCCGCGGAAGGCTTGCGCTCGCCCCGGGCAGCGTGGTAAAATACAGGAAAGCGGGCGGGAAGCAAAAGCCCTGCCCGGAAAGAAACATGCGCCTGTCCGCGTTCGGAAAGGGAAGGGTGGATCGGCTGTGGAAATAGCGATTGTCACGGGTGCTTCCAGCGGCCTCGGAAGCGAATTCGTCCGGCAGTTGGACCGCGGGGAAAGGCTTGACGAGATCTGGGTGGTCGCTCGCAGGAAAGAGCGGCTGGAAGCGCTGCGGGAACAAGTGGAGACAAAACTGCGCGTTCTTCCGTTCGACCTGACCGAAAAGCAATCGTTCCGCGACCTTTCCGCTCTGCTTGCGGCGGAAAAACCGACGGTCGCCGTGCTGGTCAACGCCGCCGGCTTTGGGAAAATCGGAAGCCCGAGGGATATTTCCATTTCAGACTGTGACGGCATGATCGACCTGAACTGCCGCGCGGCGGTGGATATGACGCAGCTCGCGCTCCCCTATATGAGGCGGGGGAGCCGGATTCTGCAGGTCTGCTCCACGTCGGCGTTTCAGCCGTTTCAGTATCTGAATGTTTACGCCGCCTCGAAGGCGTTTTTGTACCGCTACAGCCGCGCTCTCCGGGTGGAGCTGTTTGGAAAGGGCGTCAAGGTCACGGCGGTCTGCCCGTACTGGATCAAGGACACGGAATTTATTTCGACGGCGAAGCGGACGGGCAACAGCTCCTATATCCGCGGCTTTCCCCTCGCGTCGCGGGGGAGGCGCGTCGTTTCCGCGGCGCTTCGCGACAGCCGTTTGGGCTTTGCCGTATCCACACCGGGCGTGATCTGCACGCTGCACCGCATCGTTGCGAAATTTGTCCCCGGTGAGCTGATGATGGGCCTTTGGGCCCTGCTCCGCCGCATCTGACGCCGGCGGCAAGGGGCGAGGCGGAAAGTCCGCCCGGCAGGCCGTTTCTCTGTCCGCGGCGGCCCGAATGGGCCGGCGCCGATACCGGTGAGGAGGGGAAAAATGAAAGGCAAGGCCGCAGCTTCGTTTTCTCCGCGTTTTCACGGCAAAGCCGCAACGCGGAACGTCATGCTGGACGTCATCGTTTCGCTCGTGCCGGCGCTGGTCGCCTCCGTCGTCGTATTCGGTCCCAGAGTCCTGCACGTTGCGGCGGTTACGGTCGCTTCCTGCGTCCTGAGCGAATTCCTGTGCCGCCGCGTCATGAGGAAGGAAAGCACGGTCGGGGACCTGAGCGCGGCCGTGACGGGTATTCTGCTCGCGTTTGTCCTGCCGTCTTCCATCCCTCTTCCCATCGCGGCGCTTGGAAGCGTCGTCGCCATTGTCGTTGCAAAGCAGATGTTCGGCGGGATTGGGCGGAACTATGTCAACCCGGCGCTCGCCGGGCGCATCGTCCTTCAGATCCTTTTTCCTGCCGAGATGAATTTGAGGCCGAGGCCGTACGGGTATCTTCCGCCGGCGGATGTTGCGGCGGCCGCGCAGTTCAGGCAAAGTATTCCGGCCGGCCGGATGCCGGG
>DHAI01000089.1:14570-18104 GCA_002397355.1 Ruminococcaceae bacterium UBA4958
TCCCCGGCCACGGCGAAAGGAAAAGCCGTTTACGGTGCCGGCTGCGGTGCGGTTACCATGTTGCTCCGCGTTTTCTCCGGACTGGCGGGGGACGTTTCCTGCGCCATCGTTCTCATGAATCTCCTTGCGCCGCTGATTGATTCCGCCGCACGGCCGTCGGCGCACGGCAAAAAAGTTTTGCAAAAGCGAACGGAAACATGCGGCGGGGCTGATTCTCGCCGCGCCGATCTTTTTAATATGCGTTTCGCTGCGTCGAATCCAGACGGCCGCACCGCCGTAACCAACGAGAGTGAAGCCCATGATTTTTCAAAGGTCGGCATGAGCGGCCGTTGACGGCGGAGAGCCGGAAAGATCGCCGGACGGACGGTAAGAAAGGGGCTGTTTCCCCTTGCTTTCCTTCTCTGATAGTAATGGACGGCAAAAGGGGAATCCTATCTCTTTGTGCGGACAATAGGCGGAGGGGAAGGGGGAAGCTGAAAATCGTCAACGCAAAGAAAAACAGGTGGAAGCTGCCGCTTGCAGCGCTTTCCGCCTGCGGATTTTTAGTTGTGGCGTCCATGCTGGGAACATCGGCGCTCGCGGCTTTTGACGACGGGCTTTATTTCGCGTTGGTGAAAGTGTTCCGGCCGTCGGAGTTTCCCTTGATGGAGTGGTTTGCTTTTCTCGGTTCCGCGCGGATGCTGACGCCGATTGCGGCGCTGCTGCTGGCTTTCGGTATTGCCAGGCGCGAATTTCGTCCCTACGGCGTCCTGTCGGCTATGGATATCCTTTCCGCGTGGGCGACGAACGTTTTCCTGAAAAACCTCTTTCGAAGACAGCGGCCGGACATTGGCCGCTGGCTGGTTGCCGAAAGGGGTTACAGCTTTCCCAGCGGCCACGCCATGGTGAGCGCCGCGTTCTACGGCTATCTGATCTGCGTGTGTCTGCTGCTGTTCAAGCGCCCGTGGAGGGGAATTTCCTCGCTGCTGCTCCTGCTGACCGTCGCGTTCATCGGGGTGAGCCGCATTTGCCTGGGCGTCCATTATCCGAGCGACGTGACGGCGGGATTTTTCGCGGGGTCCGCGTTTGCGCTGCTGTTTTCCCATTATACGGACAGGTTCTTGGATGCGGAGGCTGCGGGGAGACCGAAGGGGAGCGCCCCGCGCACTTGAAAGCTTATTGCATCCCGCCGTTTTTCTTCCTCAGGATACCGGCCGCGACGTCCTGGTTCCCGGTGACGAGGGCCAGGAGCGTCCGGTACACGATGCCCGGCGCGTCCTGAAAGTTATTTTTCACGATGTTGGCCTGCTCGAGCGTGGGGACGCAGAGTGAGAAGTTCATCAGGTCGGCGTCTCCCCCCGAGATGTGGCAGGCCACGACGAAGCCGTTGCGCGCCCGTTTGATCTCCACTCGGTTTTCCTGTTCCCGCTTCGCCCGTGCGAGCAGGTTGGTGGCCGCGCAGAGGGCTTTGTGCCGCACGGTGGCGGGAAGATCCGAGTCGAGCTGTTTCGAGATCATGCGGGCCGTGCCGGTGGCGGAACAGTTTTCCCGCGCCTTTCCGCTGATTGAGATGATCCCCTTTTCCGTCAGGTCCGCAATCGCGTCCGTTATTTCAAAGTAATTGGCGAGGCCGTTTTCCACGGCGATCTCGATCAGATCTTTTTTTGCAAGCGGCGCGTCGACGCTGCTGAGCAGATAACAGACAAGAATCCGTATCTCGTTTTTCGTCCGGAGCCCGCCCGGTTCCACCCCTGCGCTAAAAGCGTCAAATTTCAATGGTCCCACCCCCTTCTTTATTTTATCACAAGTTTTGTTCGGCGGGAAGAGCGGAAGACAGGCTCGCGTTCGGCCGGGTGTGAGCGGAAAGCCGTTTCGGAATGGACGTTGAACACGCCGCGTTTCGAGAGACGGAAGGATCTTCCCGTTTTAAAAGCGGCCGCCGAACAGGATCCGTTCGACGGCCGCTTTTGCGTTTTCCTATTATGAGGTTTATTCGGGTGGCGATATGAAAATTTCCGGGCGTTACTCCTGATTTTCCGCCTGGTTCTTTTTATCGCGTTTTTTTACGGCCTTCATCGCATAATCCAGAATTGCCTGCTGTTCTTCTTCGGTACAGGTGCGAAAAGCGCCGATCAGTTCTTTTTCCTCGGCAGAGAGATTGAAGATACGGCTGGAATTTTTTCTTCCGCAGACATAGTCCGAGACATTGCCATTGCCGCTGTCCGTAACGTTCCTTGGGAGAGATTCGTCTGCAAGGAGTTCGTTGATCGGAATATTGAAAATTTTGGAAAGCAGCAAAAGGGAAAAAACATCCGGCCGCGTTTTTCCGGTTTCATAGTAAGCGTAGGTGGAGCGGTCGATATTGAGCAGTTTCGCAACCTGATTTTGCGTATAGCCGCACTTCACCCGCAGTTCACGCAACCTCTCATTGATGTTCAGCAATTCAATTCCGCCTTTTTTCTGGGCTTTGTGCAGAATACCGCTAATAATATCAGAATAATATAAGCAAATTATACGATAATTTGCCGATTAATCCCGACGTTCGTGAACCTTATTCACAAACCATCCAAAAAAGCAAGGAAAAGGAATTTTTTTGCAAAAAAGGCTTGACGCTGTTGCCGTTTTTGAGTATACTAAAAAGGTCGCCGGAAGCGAAAAGCCGAACATGTGTCTTTCAGGGATTGAACTTTCTGAAATCGCTCCGTTGCTGGTCTGCGGTCGAGATTTTCTCGTACCATATGGGTGGTATTCTGGTTTATTTGGAGGAAAACGCGTGGGCGAATGCTATCCTGTAATCATTACTCTTGCAGCTGCCGCTGTGGGCGGGATCTATGGCTTTATTGTGTTTTTAAAGCAAAAGAGAGCGGGTCGCCGAGAAGAAAATCAGCGTGAGGAATTTCTTGATAAATAAAGATTAAATCAATATGCTGGAATAGCTCAGCTGGTAGAGCAGCTGATTCGTAATCAGCAGGTCGTGTGTTCGAGTCACATTTCCAGCTCCAGAGAAAAGTCCGTGAAACTGAGAAGGTTTCACGGACTTTTTCGTCGGAGGGGTGATTCGTTTTTCTCGGAGCCGTGTTGCCGCCGAAGCCGCGGGGCTGAATCCGCATTCTGCGGCAGGCTGGGTCTGTTCAAAGAAAGCCCCGTGCGGCGAACGGCGCGCCCCGCTTTTCGGGCGATCCGGGCGCCGCAGAGAGAACCGGGGCGAGCGGGGACCTTTCAAATCCGGCTTCGGGCTTGGAAAGCATTAAAAAACGGATGCAGATTGAACCTCTACATCCGTTTTCCATCAAAATCGGCGATTTCACGCGCAAAAAGGAGGAAAAATGAAAAAAAGCTTGACTTCTTCTCCGTTTTGTAATAAAATAATATACTGCATCATCATGGATTCTTATACTTTCTCGGAAAACTACGTCAATCATAGCACAGAAGATTGAAAAAGGCAAGAGAATCTTAAAATTGCCGGTGGACGCAATTTCCCCATGATCCGGTACATGCCGCAGAACGTAAAATTATGAATGGAGTGATTGAGCCGATGGTGAATGTCAAACCGGT
>DHAI01000089.1:18279-23094 GCA_002397355.1 Ruminococcaceae bacterium UBA4958
ATATGCCGAACCTGATTGAGGTCCAGAAGAAATCGTACCAGTGGTTTTTGGACGAGGGCCTCAGGGAAGTCTTTAAGGAAGTTTCCGGCATCACCGATTATACCGGCAACCTTGTTTTGGACTTTGTGGATTATAAATTGGATTCAGACAAGCCCAATTACACGGTGGAAGAGTGCAAGAACCGCGACGCCACTTACTCCGCTGCGCTTCATGTCACCGCGCGGCTGTTGAACAAGGAAAGCGGCGAGATCAAGGAATCCGAAGTTTATATGGGCGATTTTCCGCTCATGACGGAAAGCGGCACGTTCGTCATCAACGGCGCGGAGCGCGTCATCGTTTCCCAGCTTGTGCGTTCTCCGGGCGTATACTATAAGATGGATTACGACAAGACCGGAAAGGAGCTCTACAGCACCACGGTCATCCCGAACCGCGGCGCCTGGCTGGAATACGAGACGGACGCGAACGACGTTTTCTACGTCCGCATCGATAAAAACCGCAAGATCCCCGTGACGGTGTTCATCCGTGCCCTCGGTCTCGGAACGGACGAGCAGATCCGCGACTTCTTCGGCAACGACGACCGCATGAACGCGACCATTGAAAAAGATCCCTGTAAAAACAGGGAGGACGCCCTTTTCGAGATTTACCGCAAGCTGCGCCCGAGCGAGCCCCCCACCATCGAGAGCGCGCAGGCGCACCTGAACGGCCTGTTCTTTGATGCCCGCCGCTATGATATTTCCCGGGTCGGCCGCTACAAATACAATAAAAAGCTGAATCTCAGCGGGCGCATCGCGGGACAGAAGCTTTCCCGCCCGATCGCGGATCCCTCCACCGGCGAGGTGATGGCGGAGGCCGGAGCCGTCGTGTCGCGCGAGCTCGCCGAGAAAATCGACGACGCCGGCGTGAAAACCGCTTATGTGCAGGTGGGGGACAAGGAAGTCGGCGTCGTTTCCAACGGCATGGTGGATATTTCCAAATATGTCGATTTTGACGCCAAGGAAGAGTGCGGCGTCAACGAGCGCGTGTGCTATTCCGCCCTGCGCGAGATCCTGGATTCGAGCGACGGCGATGACGAGATCAAAGAAAGGATCCGCGCGCGGATCGACGACCTGATCCCGAAGCACATCACCATCGACGATATTTTCGCCTCCATCAACTACCTGGACTGCCTTGCGATGGGGCTTGGCAACGTGGACGACATCGACCACCTCGGCAACCGCCGCATCCGTTCCGTGGGCGAGCTGCTCCAGAATCAGTTCCGCATCGGTTTTTCCCGCCTGGAGCGCGTCATCCGCGAACGCATGACGCTCCAAGCGCAGGACCTGGAAGTCCTCACGCCGCATTCGCTGATCAATATCCGCCCGGTCGTGGCCGCCATCCGCGAGTTTTTCGGCTCCTCGCCGCTCTCTCAGTTTATGGATCAGACGAACCCGCTCGCCGAACTGACGCACAAGCGCCGCCTTTCGGCTCTGGGCCCCGGCGGGCTTTCGAGGGACCGGGCGGGGTTTGAGGTCCGCGACGTTCATTACACGCACTACGGCCGCATGTGCCCGATTGAAACGCCGGAAGGCCCGAACATCGGTCTGATTTCCTATTTGGCCACCTTTGCGAAAATCAATGAGTACGGTTTTGTGGAGGCGCCGTTCCGCCGCGTGGATAAAAAGACCGGAATCGTTACCAAGGAAGTCGTTTATATGACGGCCGACGTGGAGGACAACTACGTCGTCGCGCAGGCGAACGAACCGCTCGATGAGGAAGGGCATTTCCTGAATGCGAAGGTGAACGGCCGTTACCGCGACGAATTCGTCGAGGTGGAACGCGAAAAGGCCGACTTCATGGATGTCTCGCCCCGGATGGTCGTTTCCGTCGCCACGGCGATGATTCCTTTCCTGGAGAACGACGACGCGAACCGCGCGCTGATGGGCTCCAACATGCAGCGCCAGGCGGTGCCGCTCCTGAAGACGCAGTCCCCAATCGTCGGCACCGGCATGGAATACAAGGCCGGCGTCGATTCCGGCGTCTGCGTGCTCGCCAAGCACGCCGGCGTGGTCAGCAGCGTGAGCGCCGACGAGGTCAAGATCACAACGGACGAGGGGCAGCAGGACATCTACCATATTATCAAGTTCCTCCGCTCCAACCAGGGCACCTGCTTTAACCAGGTCCCGATCGTTTCCGTGAACGACCGCGTCAACGTCGGCGACGTGATCGCCGATGGGCCGGCGACGAAGGACGGGGAAATCAGCCTCGGCAAGAATGCCCTGATCGGTTTCATGACCTGGGAGGGCTACAACTACGAAGACGCCGTCCTGATCAGCGAAAAAGTCGTGCGCGACGATGTGTTTACGTCCATTCATATCGAGGAATATGAAACGGAGGCCCGCGACACGAAGCTGGGCCCCGAGGAGATCACCCGCGACATCCCGAACGTGAACGAGGACCTGCTGCGCGATCTGGACGACAGCGGCATCATCCGCATCGGCGCCGAGGTTCGCGCCGGCGACATCCTTGTCGGCAAGGTGACGCCGAAGGGCGAAACCGAGCTGACCGCCGAGGAACGCCTCCTGCGCGCGATATTCGGCGAGAAGGCGCGGGAGGTGCGCGACACGTCCCTGCGCGTTCCCCACGGGGAATACGGCATCGTGGTGGACGTCAAGGTCTTTACCCGCGAGAACAGCCACGACGAGCTGAGCCCCGGAGTCAATAAAGTCGTGCGCTGCTATATAGCGCAAAAGAGAAAGATCTCCGTCGGCGACAAGATGGCCGGCCGCCACGGCAACAAGGGCGTCGTTTCCCGCATCCTGCCCGTGGAGGATATGCCGTTTCTTCCGGACGGCACACCGCTGGACATTGTTCTGAATCCCCTGGGCGTGCCTTCCCGCATGAACATCGGCCAGGTGCTGGAGGTCCACCTGGGCCTTGCCGCAAAGCTGCTCGGCTGGAAAATCATGACGCCCGTTTTCGACGGCGCGCGCGAAGGGGATATCGTGGAGTGCCTCAAAAGCGCCGCCAAGACGCCGGAGGGCCGGAAGCTCGGAATCAAGCCGAACGGAAAAATCCAGCTCAAGGACGGGCGCACCGGCGAATACTTCGACCATGAAGTCACCGTGGGATATATGTATTACCTCAAACTCCATCACCTGGTCGACGATAAGATCCACGCGCGTTCCACGGGGCCGTATTCCCTCGTCACGCAGCAGCCTCTGGGCGGGAAGGCCCAGTTCGGCGGCCAGCGCTTCGGCGAGATGGAGGTCTGGGCTCTGGAAGCTTACGGCGCCGCCTACACCCTGCAGGAGATCCTGACCGTCAAGTCCGACGATGTGATCGGCCGCGTCAAAACGTACGAGGCGATCGTGAAGGGCCAGAATATCCCGACTCCGGGAATTCCGGAATCGTTCAAGGTTCTGATCAAGGAGCTGCAGTCCCTTGCGCTCGACGTGAAGGTCCTCGACGAAAACAACGAGGAAATCGATCTGCGGCAGGATCTGGACGACGACGTCGGGTTCAATCCGCAGGACGACAATTACGAGGGGCCCGGCCCAACCGTTGCCGACGAAAGCGACGGCGCGGAGGAGGACGAAGAAACGGAAAGCGACGACGACGCTCTGTTCGATGATTCCGACGGTTATACGCAAGACGATGCGGATAAGGCCGACGCGGACGACGAGCTTTTTGAAAAGAACAATTTTGACGCCGCTGACGATAAAGTCTGACAGAGAGGGGCCAGGGAATGGAAAATAATACTTTTGAATCGATTAAGATCGGGCTTGCTTCACCTGAAAAGATCCGCGAATGGTCGCACGGCGAGGTAAAGAAGCCGGAAACGATCAATTACCGCACGCTCAAGCCGGAGCGCGACGGCCTGTTCTGCGAACGCATTTTCGGCCCGACGAAAGACTGGGAGTGCCACTGCGGAAAATACAAGCGCATCCGCTACAAGGGCAAGATCTGTGAGCGCTGCGGAGTCGAGGTCACGCGCGCCAAGGTGCGCCGCGAGCGCATGGGCCACATTGAGCTTGCCGCGCCGGTTTCCCACATCTGGTACTTCAAGGGCATCCCCTCCCGCATGGGCCTGATGCTCGACATCTCGCCCCGCATGCTGGAGAAGGTCCTGTATTTCGCCATGTATATCGTCACCGACCCGGGAGAGGTGCGAGAGCTGCAGAAAAAGCAGCTCCTGAACGAAAAAGAATACCGCGACATGCGGGAAAAATACGAGGACGATTTCCAGGCCGAGATGGGGGCGGAAGCCGTTCAGAAGCTTCTCGCCGAAGTCGATCTCGACGAGCTTTCCGAGCAGCTGAAGGGAGACCTGGCGAGTTCCAGCGGGCAAAAACGCGTCCGCATCCTCAAGCGCCTGGAGGTCGTCGAGGCGTTCCGCCTTTCCGGGAACCGCCCGGAATGGATGATCCTGGACTGCATCCCGGTCATCCCGCCGGATCTTCGCCCGATGGTGCAGCTTGACGGCGGGCGTTTCGCAACGTCCGACCTGAACGACCTCTACCGCCGCGTCATCAACAGGAACAACCGCCTCAAGCGGCTGTTGGAGCTCGGTGCGCCGGACATCATCGTGCGCAACGAAAAACGCATGCTGCAGGAGGCCGTCGACGCCCTGATCGACAACGGCCGCCGCGGCCGCCCCGTCACGGGGCCGAACAACCGGCCGCTGAAATCCCTCTCCGATATGCTGAAGGGCAAGCAGGGCCGTTTCCGCCAGAACCTGCTCGGCAAGCGCGTCGACTATTCGGGGCGCTCCGTCATCGTGGTCGGCCCGGATCTGAAAATGTATCAGTGCGGCCTGCCGAAGGAAATGGCGCTGGA